>NZ_DDOI01000119.1:0-607 GCF_002341575.1 Marinobacter sp. UBA2498
TATGGCGTTGGCAGTGCGTTTGCCGTTGGCAGCGATTCCGAGCAACCGTTGGAAGCCAGCGGCTTGAACGCCCGCTACGAGATTGACCGGACGCTGTTTCTTCAGGGTGATGTCCGCATTCGCCAGGGCGGTTTTCAGGTAACCGGTTCAGAGGCGCGCTACAGCCAGCAGGAGGGTGCAGTATCGGTGCAGGGGCCGCTGGTCAGTCGCGGCGAGGGTTTCCTTCTCACCGGTGAGAACGCGAACTACGACGTCGATAGCGGACGCCTGGACATCAACACTGCGACATTCCTGCTGCATGGTCCGGAAATGCGCGGTCGTGCAGGCAGCCTGTCGCGCATCAGCGAGGAACAGGTCGTCATTGCAGATGGCTTTCTGACCACCTGTGGCCCCAGCCAGAATGACTGGGCCATCGTTGCCTCGGATATCAGGCTGGATCGGGCGCAAGGATTCGGTACCGCCAAACACGTTCGATTGGAAGTCCTGGATGTGCCGGTGTTCTATTGGCCGTGGGCAAGCTTTCCTATTGATGATCGCCGCAAGTCCGGTTTCCTTTATCCGCAGTTCGGCTCTTCCAGTGCCGGCAGCGGTGGCTTTCTTGCCGTGC
>NZ_DDOI01000119.1:733-1106 GCF_002341575.1 Marinobacter sp. UBA2498
CGTGCCCTACTACTTCAATCTGGCACCCCATTACGACGCGACGCTGACGCCCCAGTACATTCATGGCCGGGGCCTGTTCAACGAAGTCGAGGGCCGGTATCTCAGCTCTCTCGGGGAAACTACCCTGCAGCTCGGGTACATCGGCAACGATTCGGCGTTTCAGGAGGAAAACCCCGGTGAATCCGGTGAGCGCTGGGCCCTGGATGCCACAACCCGGGCTGCCTTTGGCCGTGGGTGGCGGGGCTACGGAGATTTTTCCGTGGTGAGCGATGAGGACTATCTCAGCGATCTGAACCGCAGCCTGGAGATCAATCAGGCCACTCACTTGCAAAGAAAGGGCGGGGTTACCTACCGAAGCGACAAGCAGTATTTC
>NZ_DDOI01000119.1:1226-7730 GCF_002341575.1 Marinobacter sp. UBA2498
GTGCCGACGTGGACAAGCCCTATGCCCAGTTGCCGGAAGTGATCTACGCAGGTCAGACCGGCGCAGGGATTGTGGAGGCGAACCTGGAAAGCCAGTACACGGTGTTTTACCGGGACAACGAAGCACTGACCGGTCTGGATCGGGCCAACGGGCAGCGTTTCCGGGCGCGGCCGGAACTGGCGTTGCCCATGCGGGCGTTGTGGGGGTTCAGTCGGCCGTCGGTAAGCGTGGATTACACCCGCTACAACCTGGACGACTACGTCCTGGGGGATGGCAGTTTCGATCGCACCGTGCCGGTTGCCGAGTGGGATAACGGGTTGTATTTCGACCGACAGAGCCGCCTGTTTGATGTGCCCTACAACCAGACCCTTGAGCCCCGGCTGTACTATGTATGGGCCAATGCGGACGCGGATCAGAATGACATTCCTGACTTTGACACCGACCTCCAGACGTTCCGGTTTGACCAGCTGTTTCAGCCGGATCGCTTTACCGGCGGTGATCGGGTAGGTGACGCCAACCAGTTGACCGTGGCCCTGACCAGCCGTTTCAATGACCTGCTCACCGGTGCCGAGCGGGCCAGGTTCAGTATCGGCCAGGTGCAGTACTTTGACGACCGTGAGGTAACTCTGTTTGGTGAGGGTGGCGGAACCCGGAGCCGCTCTCCGCTGGCGGGTGAGGTGGTGCTCAACCCGCTTGATACTCTGGAGATCCGGTCGTCTGGCCTGTGGGATCCCGACACCGGTGATACCGAGGAAGGTCGAAGTCAGCTGACTTTCCATTCCAGTGATTACCGCTACCTGGCCAGTCTGGGGCACACCTATAGCCGGGATGAACTGGAACAGTCAGACATTGCGACGGTTTTCCCGGTGACGGACCGTGTTAGTCTGATCGGCCGCTGGGTCTACGACTCAAGCCTTGACCGTACGGTGGGGTCCCTGGCCGGCCTTGAATACAACAACTGCTGCTGGAGCATTCAGGTGGTTCACCAGAATTACCTGACTTACGACCGGGAGCTTCAGGGGCGCATACTGTTTCAGATTCAGCTGAAAGGACTGGGTGGCAGTGGTGGTGCCTCATCGAGTATTTCCGAGGCCATTTACGGTTTTGATGAAAGGGAGAGTCGTCGTTTTGGAACTCCCTGACTGGATCCCGGACTAAGGCCCCCAAAACGCCAGAAAAGCTCAAATTCTATTTGTAGAGGTGATTATGAAGGCGACCCTTCGCCATGGTGTACAAGCGTTACTGGTTCTTCTAGCCGTCCTGGCCCCGTTGTCTGTTCAGGCCGAGCGTAAGTTGCTGGACCAGGTAGTGGCCATCGTCGATGAGGATGTCATCCTTCAGACCGAGTTGGAGGCCCGAATCAACACCATCACCAGTCGCCTTAGTGCACAGGGCACGGCGCTGCCGCCAAGGCAGGTCCTCGAAGAGCGTGTGCTTGACCAGCTGATCACCGAATCGATCCAGATGCAGATGGCAGATCGGGCCGGTATGCGCATCAGCGATAACGAGTTGAACGAAACCATGGCCAACATTGCCGAACGCAATGGCATGAGCCTGCCGCAGTTTGAAATCCAGCTCGAAGCCGAAGGCGTGACTTACAACCAGGCCCGCGAACAGATCCGCAAGGAAATGCTGACCAGCCGGGTTCAGCAGCGCCAGGTCGGCAACCGGGTTCGGGTGACTGATCGGGAAGTTGAAAACTATCTGGAAAGTCTGGAGGCCCGTGGAGGGAATAACGCTCAGTACCGGCTGGCGTACATCTTTGTGAGCGTAGACGACCCCTCTGATGAGGCGGAGGTGGATGCCGCAAGGGAGAAAGCCGAGCGGCTGCGCAGTGAGATCGCCAATGGCCGTGATTTCCGCGAAGTGGCTGTTGCCGAGTCTGATGCCAGTAATGCCCTGGAAGGTGGCGATATGGGCTGGCGTGCCGAGGGTCAGCTGCCGTCTCTGGTTGCTCCGGTCGTGCCGGAGCTGCCGGTGGGTGAGCCCTCAGACGTCCTGGAAAACAACAGCGGCTTCCACCTGGTAATGGTGATGGACAAGCGCGGCGGCGAGCAGCAGCAGATGATCCAGCAGCACCGTGTTCGTCACATTCTGGTTCGGCCTTCCGAAGCCACGACGGACAGCCAGGCTGAAACCGTGATCCGGGATCTGTACCAGCAGCTTCAGAATGGAGCCAGCTTCAGTGCGCTGGCCAGAGAATACTCCGATGATCCGGTGTCTGGCTCCGATGGCGGTAATCTGGGCTGGGTAAGCCCGGGCCAGATGGTGCCGGCGTTTGAGCAGGCCATGCTCGATGCTGATATTGGCGAGTTGCGCGGGCCGTTCCGTTCCCAGTTTGGCTGGCACATTCTGCAGGTTCAGGAGCGCCGCCAGAAAGACATCAGCGGTGATGTGCGCGACGCCGAGGCCCGCCAGGCGATCTATCGCCGCAAGTTTGAGACCGAACTTCAGAACTGGCTTCAGGAGATCCGCGATGAGGCCTTTGTCGAGTTCAAGGGCGAGTACGCCAAGGACGAACCGGCGGAAGAAGAGCCAGTCTCCTGATGAGTAATCCCGTGGTGCTGGCACTGACGGCCGGCGAACCTGCCGGCATTGGTCCGGAGTTGTGCCTGCAACTGGCTCTTGAGGCCCGGAGTGCAGGTGTGGTGGTGGTTGCCAGCCGGCCATTGCTGGAGGCCCGGGCGAAGCAAATGAACCTGGCGGTTGAACTGCGTGCCTGGCAGCCCGGAGAGTCGCCGGAAATGGAGGCAGGCCTGCTGTCGGTTCTGCATGTGGACGGTTGTGCCAATCATGAACCGGGCACACTGGATACCGGCAGCGGTGCTTATGTGCTCAGAGCGCTGGAAGTCGCCGCTAACGGCTGCCTCAGCGGCGATTTTGACGGCATGGTGACGGCGCCTGTCCATAAGGGCGTTATCAACGATGCCGGCATCGCGTTCAGCGGCCATACCGAGTTCCTGCAGGAGCTCTGCGGTGTGGATCGTGTGGTCATGATGCTGGCGACCGAAGAGTTGCGGGTTGCGCTTGTTACCACCCACTTACCGCTCAAGGACGTATCCGCCGCCATTACCCCGGAGCGCCTGACTCAGGTAACGCGAATTCTCGATGCTGATCTGAAAAAGTTCTTCGGTGTTGCCAGGCCCAGGATACTGGTGGCCGGCCTGAATCCTCATGCCGGCGAAGGTGGCCACCTTGGTCGGGAGGAAATCGACACCATCGAGCCAACCCTGGAGGCTCTGCGTGCCGAAGGCATTTCTCTGACCGGACCTTTACCTGCGGATACCCTGTTTACCCCGCACTGGCTCGACCAGGCCGATGCGGTTCTGGCCATGTATCATGATCAGGGGCTGCCGGTGCTGAAGTTTCAGGGCTTTGGGCGTGCGGTGAACATTACCCTGGGGCTGCCGATTGTGCGCACGTCCGTGGATCATGGCACGGCTCTGGATCTGGCGGGAACCGGTCGAGCCGATGCCGGCAGTCTGCATACGGCCCTGAAGATAGGCGAGCAAATGGCTCGTTGTCGAAAATCTGCAATTGAAGAGACCCGTTCGTGAGCAACAAAGCCGGCCACCAGGCCAGAAAACGGTTTGGCCAGAATTTCCTCCATGATCCGGGAGTCATAGAGCAGATCATCCGCGCCATTAACCCGAAACCCGATGACGCCATCGTGGAAATTGGCCCTGGACTGGGCGCACTGACCGAGGAAATACTGGCGGTGAACCCGAAGCTCCAGGTTGTGGAACTGGATCGGGATCTGATTCCGGTGCTGCGCACCAAGTTCTTCAACTATCCCGAATTCCGGATTCACGAGGCGGACGCACTCAAGTTTGATTTCAGCCAGCTCATGGTGGATCGCCCCCTGCGGATCATCGGTAATTTGCCGTACAACATTTCCACACCGCTGATTTTCCACCTGCTGTCCCAGGCCGGTGTTGTGCAGGATATGCACTTCATGCTGCAGAAAGAGGTGGTTCAACGAATGGCAGCGGTGCCGGGTGACAACAATTACGGGCGTCTTGGGATTATGACCCAGTATTTCTGCCGGGTTCAGCCGCTGTTTGAAGTTGGGCCCGGCGCTTTTCGACCGGCGCCCAAGGTGGATTCGGCGATTGTCCGATTGGTGCCTCACAAGACCCTGCCACACCCGGCGAAGGATTTGACGACACTTCAGGCCGTGGTCCGCACAGCCTTTAACGCCCGGCGGAAAACTCTCCGCAAGGCACTGGGCGGCATGGTGTCGGCCGAACAGCTCCGGAGCCTTGGCATCAATGACGGTCTGCGACCGGAGAACCTCGCACTGGCCGATTTCGTGGCGATTGCCGACCTGCTTTTTACCGAGAAGGGTGCAGCCAATCCGGCAAACGAGGTAAGTGATGACTGACTACGCGATCGGCGATATTCAGGGCTGTTACGAGCGTCTCAGGGATGTCCTGGAGAAAGTGGATTTCTCTCCCTCCCGTGACCGTCTATGGGTGGCCGGCGATCTGATCAACCGCGGCCCGTCCTCGCTGGAAACCCTGAGATACATCGAGAGCCTTGGGGATTCGGCGGTCGTCGTGCTTGGCAATCACGACCTGCATCTGCTGGCGGTGTCCCTGGGCGGTCATCAGACGCGTCGCAAAGACACCCTGTCGGATATCCTTGACGCTCCGGATTACGAGCCGCTGGTTAACTGGCTCCGGCAGCAGAATCTCTGTGTTCACGACCCGGCCCGGAATCTGGTGATGACCCACGCCGGTTTGCCCCATATCTGGACGGTCAGCCAGGCAATGGAGTGTGCCAGGGAAGTTGAAGCCGTGATCCGGGGCGAAACCGCCGAGGAATACTTTACCCACATGTACGGCAATCAGCCCGAGCGCTGGGACGAGTCCCTGCAGGGAATGGACCGCTGGCGGGTCATTACCAACTATTTCACCCGCATGCGCTTTATTGCCGAGGATGGCTCTCTGGAACTGGCGGCCAAGGAAAGCGTCGACAGCGCGCCGGAAGGTTACCAGCCGTGGTTTCATTTTCCCCGCAATGACGATGTACGGGTGGTGTTTGGCCACTGGGCAGCCCTGGAAGGAAAAACCGGTAGTGACCGTTTTATCGGCCTGGACACCGGGTGTGTCTGGGGTGGCGCACTGACCATGATGAACCTGGATTCGGGAGAAAAGATCCACTGTGACTGCTGAATCCGTACAACCGGCCAGGAGAGGGATTCTTCGGTTACCGCTGTTGGCAGGTGCTTTTCTGGCCCTGGTGGCAGTGATGGCCGGCGCTTTCGGTGCACACGGGCTGCGCAATCTGGTCAGTGAGCGGGGCCTTGAAGTTTTCCAGACCGCCGTCACATATCAAATGTATCATTCCATTGCGCTGGTTCTGCTGGCATTGCTGGCCGGACAGGGCCTGCCCAGGAAATTGCTGGGTTGGTCGGCGGGATTCTTTCTGGCCGGCATCCTGTTATTCAGTGGCAGTCTTTACCTGCTGGTGCTGACAGACATCCGCTGGATCGGCCCGATCACGCCCATCGGCGGGGTGTGTTTCATGGTGGGCTGGGCGCTGTTAATAACCTCCGGTCTCCGCCGGAACAAGTAGATGAATACAGAGGGTCAGGAGTCACGATGCAGGTTCAGGTAAATGGCGATCAAATGGAGCTGCCGAGTGGCGCCACCATTGCCACGCTGATTGAAAAGATGGCGCTGGCCGGCAAGCGGCTTGCGGTTGAGGTTAACGAGGACATAGTGCCAAGAAGCCGGCACCCGGAATTTACTCTGAGCGATGGCGACCGTGTAGAAGTCGTTCACGCCATTGGCGGCGGATGAACAGTCTGCCCAGCCCACCCATGACGGCGGTTCCCATCCTCCCGTAACAAACGATTCAGGAACACTATGACAGAGACATCCGAACTCCAGCTTCCAGAAGACAGACCCCTCGAAATTGCCGGACGGGTTTACCAGTCCCGTTTGCTCGTCGGTACTGGCAAATATCGTGACATGATGGAAACCGGACATGCCATTGAGTCCAGCGGTGCGGAGATCGTCACCGTTGCGGTTCGTCGTACCAATCTCGGCCAGAATCCGGATGAGCCGAACCTGCTGGATGTGGTTTCCCCGAGCAGTTATACCATTCTGCCCAACACGGCCGGCTGCTATACCGCCAAAGACGCCGTACGCACCTGCAAGCTGGCCCGGGAGCTCCTGGATGGCCATGATCTGGTGAAGCTGGAAGTCCTCGGTGAGGAGAAAACCCTTTATCCGAACATGACCGAGACGCTGGTGGCGGCCGAGGAGCTGATCAAGGATGGCTTCAAGGTCATGGTCTACTGCTCCGACGATCCATTGCTGGCCAAGCGTCTGGAAGAGATGGGCTGTGTGGCCATCATGCCCCTCGGTGCGCCAATAGGTTCCGGCCTGGGGATCCAGAACCGGTACAACATCCGCCTGATTGTCGAGAACGCCAGGGTGCCGGTGCTTGTGGATGCGGGCGTCGGCACAGCGTCGGATGCCACCATCGCCATGG
>NZ_DDOI01000040.1:0-174 GCF_002341575.1 Marinobacter sp. UBA2498
AATAAATGGCCATTGACACCCATTGCTGCTTACCTTGGTCAGGAAGGCTGGTGTCTAGGGTGTGAACTGCGCCCCGGCAGCCAACACGCCAATAACGGTTTTCTGGAGACGTTGAAGCGTGTCTTACCCCGGGCCCGGTCACTGACTGGTTCGCCCATCCTGCTGCGTCTGGAC
>NZ_DDOI01000040.1:285-849 GCF_002341575.1 Marinobacter sp. UBA2498
TCCTGCTGCGTCTGGACAGTGCCCACGATGCCCGCGACAACCGGGATTTTCTGAGTCAGCAAGAACAAGTGGATTTCCTGATCAAGTGGAATCCTCGTAAACAAGACCCTCTGGTCTGGGCCGACAAAGCTCAGGAGCAGCAAGTCTGGACGCTGGGCCGCTACGGCAAAATGGAAGCGGTTCTGTCGGAAGAGCTACCGGACGAACCCGGCATTCGCCGGGTCGTCAAAGTGACGGTCCGTACCAGTGATGCGCAGGGCCAGTTATATCTGGAACCGGACGTCAGACTGGAAGGCTGGGTGACATCGCTGCCAGTGAGTGTTGCCAGCAACCAGCAGGTTATAGACTTGTATTGCGATCATGCCACCAGTGAGCAGTTCCACAGTGAGTTCAAAACCGATCTGGATCTGGAGCGCTTGCCTTCAGGCAAATTCGCCACCAACAACTTGGTGATGACGTTTGCAACGCTGGGCTACAACGTACTGCGCTGGATGGGACTGAGGCTCACCGGCCCCGATGCACCTGTGCGCCACCCGGCCAAGCGCCGCCGCCTGAGAACCGTGA
>NZ_DDOI01000040.1:964-1319 GCF_002341575.1 Marinobacter sp. UBA2498
TCCCGGGTAGACAACCCGGATCGCTTCGTTGCTTGATCTCACCCCGACCAACTTATTGGGCAGATCGCCCGTGCCTGAGAAACATGATTTGATCAATATTTGATCGAAACAAGGCCGGTTTGCAGGTGTTGCAATCGGTAAACTGACAGTCGTGCTCTCAACATAACTGGACTGGCTTCAAAAATGAGTTAGGCGTGAGCCAACCAAGGCTCAGGGTGCTATATTCGAGCGGAGTCACTGATTCAGGTAGGAGTTTAAGCATAATACCTTCAATTTTTTTGGAGGTGATCGAAGTAATCACATGTGATTATGGAATTGAGTGGCGGGCGCGCCCACAGTTGTGCTGCGCCCGTCA
>NZ_DDOI01000040.1:1396-1803 GCF_002341575.1 Marinobacter sp. UBA2498
TGCGCCCGTCAGGGTTTCCTTGCGGAAACAGGCTCCAGGCGTGCCCGGAGCCTGCTGGTTCGCTAAATTTCCGCTTTCTTACGGTGCAACAGTGCATACAGCACCGGGAGCACGAATAGCGTCAACAACGTCGAGGAAATAATTCCCCCGATCACCACCGTCGCCAGCGGTCGCTGGACTTCCGCGCCGGTACCAGTGTTGAGCGCCATGGGAACAAAGCCGAGGCTCGCGACCAAGGCCGTCATCAGTACCGGTCGCAGGCGGATCAGGGCACCTTCGACGATCGCTTTCATCAGGTCGCCCTGCTCGTGCCACAGGTCGCGAATAAAAGCCACCATCACCAGACCATTGAGAACTGCGACGCCAGAGAGCGCGATAAAGCCCACGCCTGCGGAGATCGACAGCGG
>NZ_DDOI01000040.1:1954-2397 GCF_002341575.1 Marinobacter sp. UBA2498
ATATCCCGCAACCACAGGGATAAAATCCCGCCAGTGAGCGCAAGCGGTACGCCAGTGAAAATAATCAAGGCGTCTTTCACCGAACCGAACGCCATGACCAATAGGCCAATGATGATCACCAGCGTGATCGGTACCACAATGGCGAGACGTGCGCTGGCCGACTGCAGTTGCTCGAAGGTGCCCCCGTAATCCAGCCAATACCCATCCGGTAAATCCACTTCCTGGGCGATGCGCGCTTGTGCTTCTTCGACAAATCCACCCAAGTCGCGGTCCCGCACGTTGGCGGTCACCACTACCCGGCGCTTGCCATTTTCCCGGCTGATTTGGGTTGGTGCCAGTGCCAGCTCCAGCTCTGCCACTTCCGACAATGGCACATAGCCGCCGTCCGGCAAGGGAACGGGCAGAAAGGCCAAACTGTCGATGTCACGCCTCACGGTTTCCGG
>NZ_DDOI01000040.1:2481-2896 GCF_002341575.1 Marinobacter sp. UBA2498
CACGCCTCACGGTTTCCGGCAGGCGTACCACTAACTCAAAGCGACGGTCACCCTCGTAGATCAGGCCCGCGTTCTCACCGCCAACACCGGTTGCCACCAGCGCTTGCACGTCTTCGACATTCAGGCCGTAGCGCGATAATGCCATGCGCTTGGGGTGCACCGATAACATCGGCTGCCCCGTGACCTGTTCGACTAGAATATCCTCCGCGCCTTCAACGGTCTCAAGCACCTCCTGAACGGCCTTTGCCGACGCCAACAGTTGATCCATATCATCACCAAACACCTTGATCCCGAGATCAGCCCGAACACCGGAAATCAGCTCGTTAAAGCGCATTTCGATGGGCTGTGTGAACTCGTATTTGTTGCCAGGCAGTTGGGTCACGGCTTCTTCGATCTCCGCCACCAGTTGATCCTT
>NZ_DDOI01000040.1:2987-8761 GCF_002341575.1 Marinobacter sp. UBA2498
GGTTTAATTATCACGAAGTTATCCGCCACGCTCGGAGGAACGGGATCGGTAGCCACCTCCGGAGTGCCGATTTTGGCCACTACCTTATCCACTTCCGGGAACGTTTTCAGCGTCTCCTCCAGCTGAGTCTGCATCGCGATGGATTGCTCAAGTCCGGTGCCAGGAATACGCAGCGCGTGCAGCGCGATATCCCCTTCGTCGAGCTGCGGAATAAATTCCGAACCTAAGGTAGTTGCCAACCAGATACATACCGCCACCAACGCCGTTGCCGACCCCAAAACCAGCCAGCGAAACTTCATCGCGACAAGCAACGCTGGTTTGTACACCGATTTGGCACCGCTGATTACCGGGCTTTCCTTTTCGCTGATTTTGCCTCGAAGTAACACTGCAACGGCGGCTGGCACCACAGTCAGCGACAGAACCATGGCAGATAACAGTGCCATTACTACAGTGGCCGCCATGGGGTGGAACATCTTCCCCTCAACGCCGGTGAGAGAAAAGATCGGCAAGTACACCACGGTAATGATGGCGACACCGAACAGACTGGGGCGAATGACTTCGTTGGTGGCTTCGTACACCAGCTGGAGCCGCTCCCGCAGTGGCAACTGGCCGTTATGCTGGGACTGGGACAACCGCCGAATGCAGTTTTCGACAATAATCACCGCACCATCCACGATCAGGCCGAAATCCAGCGCCCCAAGGCTCATCAGGTTGGCCGATACGCCCGATTGCACCATGCCAGTGATGGTGGCGAGCATGGACAAAGGAATTACCGCCGCCGTGATCAGAGCGGCGCGTAGATTGCCGAGCAACAGAAACAGCACGACGATCACCAGCAATGCGCCTTCGAGCNNGCGTCCTTCGCGATGTTGCCGGGCCGCAAGCCGGGCGACGCTGTTCTCGACAATGATGACCGCACCATCGACGATCAGCCCGAAGTCGAGCGCGCCCAGGCTCATCAGATTACCTGAGACACCAAGCCGGTTCATCCCCACCGCTGCCATCAGCATCGAAACGGGAATGACCAGTGCGGTGATTATGGCGGCGCGGATATTGCCGAGCAAGAGGAACAGGACGGCGATCACGAGCAATGCGCCTTCGAGCAGGTTCTTTTCCACCGTGGCGATGGCCTTGTCCACCAAAGTCGTGCGATCGTACACCGCCTCCACCTTTACCCCCTCGGGGAGTGAAGGCTGAATGGCCTTCAATTTTTCAGCCACGGCCTGCGCGACTGAGCGGGAGTTCTCTCCCATCAACATCATGGCCGTGCCCAGCACCGTTTCCTTGCCGTCGCGGGTCGCCGCCCCGGTGCGCAGTTCCTTGCCAATGGCCACCTCGGCCACATCACTGACTTTTACCGGTGCGCCCTGCCGATTAGCGATAACCACCTGTTCAATCTCAGCGATGGAGGCCAACTGTCCAGGTGAACGGACCAGCAGCTGTTGCCCTTTGCGCTCGATATAGCCTGCACCGCGGTTGGTGTTGTTGGCTTGCAGTGCGTCCGCCAGTTCATCCATGGTGACGCCAAATTGCAGCAACTGTTGTGGGAAGGGCGTGACGTGGTACTGCTTGTTGTAGCCACCGATGGTGTTGATCTCAATCACCCCAGGCACCTGTGCCAGTTGGGGTTTGATAATCCAATCCTGAATTTCCCGCAGTGCCGTGGCGTCCAACGGACTGCCATCCTCTTGAGTGGCGCCGGGCCGCGCTTCGACCGTGTACATCAAGATTTCGCCAAGGCCGGTGGCGATGGGACCCATTTCCGGCTCCAGGCCCGGTGGCAGGGCATTCTTGATGGTGCCGAGGCGTTCATTGATCAGGTTTCGGGCGAAATAAATGTCCGTACCCTCTTCGAATACCACTGTGACCTGGGACAGACCGTAGCGGGATATTGAGCGGGTATAGGACAAATTAGGCAAACCATACAGAGCCGTTTCCACCGGGAAAGTGATCCGCTGCTCAGCCTCCAAGGGGGAATACCCCGGAGCCTCGGTATTGATCTGCACCTGGACGTTGGTGATGTCTGGTACCGCATCGATCGGCAGGCGCTGAAAGCTCCACAGGCCTACACCGACCAACACCAGAATAAGGGATAACGTTAAAAACCGCCGCTCTACCGAGAAGCGTAAGATGGCATTTATCATCATAGCCTCCTGGGTTAGTGGTCGTGGGATGCGCCGGATTTTTCGATATCGGCCTTGATCAGATAACTGTTGTCCACTACATAGCGGTCACCCGCTTGTAGCCCACCCAGTACCTCAGTCAAAGTGCCGTCGCTGGGGCCTAGCTCCAGTGGGCGAATTTCATAAGTATCTCCCACCTGGATAAATACCACGCTCCAATCCCGAAAAGGCTGCAGCGCCCGGTTCTCGACCGCCAGTGGCACCTCAAGGGTCTCTACCACTATATCCCCCGCCACCAACAAGCCTGGGTTCAGAGTGCCGTCCGGGTTGTCCACTTTCACTCGGGCCAGGGTATAGGGCGCATTGTTTGGGGAAGGCAGCAGATGGCTAATGTTAGCCTGCTGATTAAATCCCTCGGCTTGCAGTAGAACTTTCTGGCCGACCGCCACCTTGGTGCGCTGGCCCGGAAATACCTGAAGCTCCGCCCACAAGGTGGACAGATCGGCGATGGCAAATAGAGGCCGGTCACCGGCGATTTCGCCCACACTGATCTGGCGCTCGGTTACCACGCCATCCATGGGTGAGCGCAGATCATAGGTTTTAAGACTTTCATTGGACTCCACTTGCGCCAGCAGATCACCTTTGGCAACACGGTCTCCCAAACGAACATTGACTCTGGTAATGACGCCGGGAAAGCGGGCGCGCACCCGCGCGATTTGCTCCGACGCGGTGGTCAGTTGCCCATAAGTGGTCAAGGTTCGCTCAATCGAGCCCGGACCGGCCTCGGCTGTTCGGATTCCAGCCTTTTCAGCAATGTCGGCTGCAATGCGGGTACGACCTTCGTGGGATTCCCATTGCCACTGGTATTGTTTACCGTTCAAGGCAAGCGTGACTTCCACATCAAAGGAATGTGGCTCGGTCACCACGCCATCCCCCAGCCAATAGTCTCCCTGGAAGGCAAAATCAAAAGTATCCTCTTGTCCGCCCAAACGAGTGAGTTGAACGTTGAGGTCAACCCCATCGGTCATGGGCTTACCGTCCTTTGTCACCCAGGCACGATATTCTGGAGGAACACCTTGCTCGAAAATCTGCAGTTCGACGGTAGCGTCGTCCCGCTCAAGCAAGAGGCCACCATGAGGTCCTTTGGTTTCAGGCACGGTCTGTTGTGCTTCGTTAGAAGCATCGTCCCGATCTTGCGCCGCTAGCAGGGGGCTGGCGGCCAGACAGGTGGCCACCAGTATCCAGTAGAGTGGTTTTATCAGTTGCATGGTTCAATAATCCTGTGTTTGGTTAGCGGGCGTGGCCTTGAGTCATGGGCTGCGCCGTGAGCTGTTCGATAAGAGCTTGATTGAGCAGCGCCGTTGCGGCTGCTTCGACGAGTGCCTCGCGGGCCGAAAGCAGTTCACGCTGTGCGGCGGTCCACTCAACATAGCTGTAGCGGCCGCGCTCATAGGCTTTTTGGGTAAGCTCGAGGGCTTTCGTGAGATCGGGCAGGACAGTGGAGCGCAGCCGCTCAACCGCATCAATGTTTTGTTGACGGGTATGAAAAGCCTCGAACAAGAGGGAGTGGAGTTTCAGTAGCGCGCTCTGTTGGCGGTACTCCACCTCATTGCGTGCCGCCATGGCCGATTGCACCTCACCCCGGTTTCGAGATCCGGAAAACAGCGGCACGGATATTCCCGCCACCAGCGCAGCTTCACCCGACTCCTCGAAACGACGAGCACCAAGCTGCCAGCGAATGTCACTTTCCGATTGGCTTCGTGCCAGGCGGATCTCAGCCTCGCGCATACGCCGCTCGCTGGCATAGACTCGAATCATTGGGCTCTCCCGCGCTTGCTGGTAGAGCACCTCGAACCGCTCGCTAGGCTCAAACCGGAACAGGTCGCCCTGCAACCGCTGAAAATCCACCCGTGTTTCCCCCCACAGTGAGGCCAGTGCCACTTTCCGCTTCTCGTACTCGGTTTGCAGAGCGTCGTGGGCGAGCTGGCTTTGGGCAAGAGCCGCCTTGGCGCGTAAAACTTCGGCTTCAGGTGCAGCGCCCTGTTTGGCGCGTTGGGTAACTGTGTTCAGGGTTGTCTCGCTCAACGCCATGGCCTGAGCGGATAAATCGAGCTTTTTCTGCAGAGCCAGAGTGGCGACATAGCGTTGCGTCACCTCGCCCAAAAGTTCCAGAGTCTTGGCTTCCCGTTCGGCCTTTACGAGGTCATATCGGGAGTTCACAACGCCAGTACGAGCCTGACGCTTGCTTCCCAATTCAATGACCGAAGAAAGCGACAAGGTGTATTCGGCCCTGTCAGCCCCCCTAAGGTCACCACTACCGAGGACATTTTCCACCTCCAGCCCCGCCACATAGGCCGGTGCCTGATCGGCTGACAGTCGGCGTCCCTCGAGCCCCTGCAGTCGAAAGTCAAACACCTGCAGACTGGGGTTTTGCGCCATTGTTCGGGACAGCGCGTCGGCAAGGCTGATGGGCCTCTCTTCAGCGTGAGTAGTGGTAACGTTGAACACCAATGTGAACAGAAACAATATTTGAAAATAGCTCTGGCGCGGCTGTAAACGCCGCCCAGTTTCCATGGGCTTGCAAAAAAGCATGGAGCTTCTCCTACGAAGATCTAAATGGTAAGTGTGTCCCGAGCGGGATAGATCGTAGGATTATGCGATAGGAGGGCGGAACAAAGAGGGTGACGTGACGGAATTATGGCTGGCTTGGTAGGCGGACAGAAGCTGACCGCCTGCCGAAATGACAATATCCGTTGCCACGCTCACCAGCACTACGTGAAAGTGGGCATGGTTTTGATGGCTATGGTCCGACGAGTGGTCCGGTGAAGAGTCAGACAAGAAGGAAGACGACTCTGTACCCAGAGCGCTAAAGTCAATTACGGCCACTTCCTGAGAGTGCTCGTGATCATGATGAGGCGTCGTGGAATAATGAGGTTGGTTTGTATCGCCAATAGCCGCCAGTGACTGCAGAGCAATCACCAGTGCTAAAACGATTGTTACCCAACGATTCTTCATCAAAGCGGACAGACTCTCCAAACTAAGGCCGGGACACTACCACTAAGGAAACCCTTAGGTCAAAACCCGCATTCTGTTCGGTTTCCCCAATCCCGAGAGGTGGTGGACCTTGGGACGCAATGGTGCAAACACCTCTCGGTTGGCGAGACCATCGATAGCTCCATGCCGGAAGTCGGGCGTGTGGGTCTTTCGTAGACTCGAGTCGCCCGGCCGGAGCAGACCGCATGAACCCGATTGCTCTCCTTTTGCTTACCCTTGCGATGTCCACCGATGCCTTTGCCGCCGCGATCAGCAAAGGGGCGGGCGGAGCCCTGCGAATGGGTCTTATCTTTGGGTCAATTGAAGCAGCAACACCTTTAGTCGGCTGGTTGCTTGGTAAATCGGCATCGACTTACGTTGAGGCGTGGGATCACTGGATAGCGTTTGCGCTATTGGTTGCTCTAGGGCTGCACATGCTTTATGAAGGCCTGAAACCCAGCGCTGAAGAAGTGTCGAAGCCCTCCAGACAGTCATTTCTCAAGGTTTCTTTGACAGCCATCGGCACGAGCATGGATGCCATGGCTGTAGGTATTGGCCTGGCATTCATCAACGTCAACATCTGAACTGCGGCGGCCCTGATTGGTCTGGCGACGACCG
>NZ_DDOI01000040.1:8886-10345 GCF_002341575.1 Marinobacter sp. UBA2498
ATTGGCCAAAAGACCGAGATCTTAGACGGGCTGACACTAATCGGAGCCGGTGTTTGGATCCTGTCGAGCCATCTGTAAGGTCAAAAAATGCTACCGCACATGAAGAGCTTCGCCGCGCGTACGCATATTTTTAAGTTCAGCCTCTAGCGTATGCAAGGCTTCCTCGTTCAGCCAATTCGCCGCTTCGACGGACGCCGCCAGCGAAGAAGCGGTATCGCCGCCGAAGCGGCTGAGCACCTCGTTGACCAGACCGGCTACCAGCTGCTCACGGGCCACCTGCGGGGCATACCGGAATGCATGGCTAGCCTTGAAGCGCTTTAGCAGCTTTTTCCGATACAGCCGTTCCAACGTGGACTGCACAGTATTCACTGAAATGCCGCGCGCCACACCAATGGCAGCATGTACCTCTTTGGAGGACGCCTCCGGGACTCGCCACAGATGTACCAGCACCGCTACTTCGAGAGTGCCTAATGGTGGAATGGCAAGTTTATCAGGGGTGTCTTGAGTCACAGGTTTTCCGGCGACGGGTCGTGAGAAGATGAGCTAGAGTATAGAAGCACAAAAACCGATGATCAATCGGTTTTGTAGAGCGAGTGCGCCCTGTCTGAGGGTTTAGATCGAGGTCAGCGCCATTTCCTTTACTTCTTGACCTGAAGCAAAGAGGTCGGTAGTCTTTACTCTATTGATTAATGTAAAGGGTTCTAGTCATGCCAAAAGTCAGCTCAAAACGACAAATCACCTTGCCTGTGGATCAGTGTCGGCTGGCGGGCATTGAGCCTGGTGATGAATACGACAGCTACGTGGACAACGATGGCCACATTACCATCATCAAAAAGGTCTCAGGAGCCGCGCGCGGGATTCTCAAGGGCATCCGTGTGGATCGCCAGGTGAGTGAGGACGATTCCCGCCAAAACGGTATCGGTGCGTGATTGCCATTGATACCAATGTGCTGCTTCGTTACCTACTGCTGGACGATAAGGCTCAGTCGCATAAGGCCGTATCACTGATCACGGGCTCTGTACCCGCTCTGGTGACGGATGTCGTGTTGGTGGAGACAATGTGGGTTCTAACGGGTAAGCGCTACAAGCTTGACCGCGAGGCCATTGCTGGCGTGATCAGTGCGCTGTTTGCAGAGCCGAACATTGTCTTTGAGGATAGGCAGACTGTGTGGCGTGCTCTGAATGACTATAAGAAGGCGCGGCCGGTGAAGGTCGGTGGCAAGAAAAAGAGCGCTGACTTTCCCGACGCACTCGTTGTGAATAAAGCCATGCGCCAAGCACGCGAGTGGGGCCAAGCGTTTGAAGGCGTCTATACGTTCGACGTCGCGGCTCTGGAAATACTGGGGACGCTAAGTCCATAATTCGCCAAAATTAAAAGGTCGGCATGAGCAGCATTGACCACTACATACGCGCGGGCACCCGCGCCAATACTCGCAAAGCCTACCAAGGAGCAGTCCGCC
>NZ_DDOI01000040.1:10442-15187 GCF_002341575.1 Marinobacter sp. UBA2498
CGCCACTTTGAGGACGAATGGGGCGGGTTTCTGCCGGCCACGGCCGACAGTGTTGCACGTTACCTGGTTGACCACGCGCGCGCTCATTCACTAAACACCCTGCGCCAACGACTGGCGGGTCTGGCGGCCTGGCACCTTGAGCAAGGTTTTCCCGATCCTACCAAAGCACCGCATGTTAAAAAGGTGCTCAAGGGCATTGCCGAACTGCACCCTGCCCCAGAAAAGCGGGCCAGACCCCTCCAGTTGGTGCAGCTGACGGCCATCGTATCGCACCTGGACCAGCAGATTGCTCGACAAGATACACACCGGTTGCCATTGCAACCGCTTCGCAACAAAGCACTTATGCTGATCGGTTTTTGGCGGGCCTTTCGCAGCGACGAGTTGGGGCGGCTCCATGCGGAGCATATTCAGGTGGAGCCTGGCTCGGGCATGGAGATTTACCTGCCCCGCACCAAAAGCGACCGCTCCGGGCAAGGGCGTTACTTCAAAGCGCCGGCCCTCAGGCAACTGTGTCCTGTAGAAGCCTATTTGGAATGGACTAACGCGGCACAGATCAAGCAAGGGCCGGTATTTCGGGCCATTAACCGTTGGGGCCAACTTGCGAATGAAGCTCTGCATCCGAACAGTATCATCACCATCGTCAGATCCTGTTGCCAAGCGGCAGGCATAGAGGGCTCAGACGCTTTCAGCAGCCACTCTTTGCGCCGAGGGTTTGCGAGCTGGGCCAATGGCCAGCGCTGGGACACAAAGTCTTTGATGGAGTATGTGGGATGGCGAGACGTTCATTCCGCAATGCGCTACATCGATGCACCTGACCCGTTCGCCCAGCATCGGATAGAGCAGAGCCTGGAAGGCCATCAGGCCGCTCCTTCTTTGGCGCAATCGACACTGCTGGAGGTGACCCTTCGGTTGGAGCGCTATAACAGCCAAGTGCGCAGCATAAAGAAAGTCCGTGAGCTTATCGAGCGCGTGTGCTTTGCCAACTGGGCCATGGCCAGGCTCAATGAGCAAGGAACGCAGTATCACATCACAATCACACATGACAGCCCGGAGCACCTTGATGAGGTTCTGGATGAGCTGCTCGCGCAAATGCACGCCTTAGCCAATGACCACCAGTGCATGCTCGAGGCGACAATCATGAATCCTGCCACTGGGACGACGTGGGACTAACTGGAGCGAGCGTGAGCCATGAGCAGCCTGCACGAAACAGCCTACCCGCGGCTGAAATCCGAAATCACCGAAAAAGAGCTGCAAGAATCCTATACGCCGTCCGACACTGAGCAGCTCTGGGGTCGACTGGCCAAAACACCGGTGGCCCGATTGGGTCTGTTGCTTCATCTTAAGCTCTTTCAGCGCCTGGGCTATTTTCAGTCCCTCGCGGCGGTGCCACGGGAAATCATTGAGCATGTCGGTCTCCAGTGTCAGTTTAGAAAGCTTCCGACCCAAACGCAGCTCCTACAGTACGACCGATCCGGGGCCAAGCACCGACACCTGAGGCAGATCCGGACCTACCTGGATGTTAAGCCCTTGGCGGGCACCGACAATAAGTGGCTTTACGAGATTGCTCTGGATGCGGCGGAAACCAAGGAAATGCTTGCGGACATCGTGAACGTCATGCTCGAAGAGTTGGTGCGCCATCGTTTTGAGTTGCCGGGTTTCACCGTTCTGAAACGTACGGCACGGCGTGCACGGAACCACGTGAACGAGCGCTGCTTTAGCGCCATCACCTCCCAGCTTACTGACGAGGCGAAGCAGAAGATTAATGAGCTGCTCTCACCGAACGGCCAGACCTACAGTGCCTGGCATATTCTCAAACGCGAACCGAAGCGCCCCGGCAACAAGGAGGTGCGTAGCTATCTTCAGCATGTGCACTGGCTGCAGACGCTTGGCGAAGAGATGCCTGCGATCAAGTTACCTATCGTCAAACACCGGCAGCTGGCGTTGGAGGCGCGTGCGCTGAACGCGACCGAGATGGCCGACCTGAAATTCAATAAACGTTATGCATTGGCGGTCATCCTGACGCGCAATCAACACAGCAAGGCGCTTGATGATGTGGCCGAACTGCTCATCCGTATGGTTCGCGCCATGGAAAGTCACGCCCAGGCGGCGTTACAGCAATACCTCCTGGACCACCAAAAACACGTTGATCGGTTGATAGAGACCTTTAAGGATGTGCTGACAGCCTACGAACAAGACACCTCTCAGCAACAGCGCTTGTCCTCGATTGAGGACATCATTGGCGAAAACAGCGGTACGCTGATCGACCGCTGCAACGAGCACATGGCTTATTCCGGCAACAATTACTTTCCCTTTATGCTCGCACCCTATCGCCAGAAGCGGGCACTCTTGTTCAATTGCCTTACCATTTTGGAACTCAAATCCACTTCCAACGATACCAGCTCAAACGCGTTGCTTACGCTCTTTCGCTCTCTGCAGCCGAGCCGTGCAGAGTACATTAAAATCGCGGCTGCCAGCGACACCATGGGCGAAACCTTTGACCCCGGCTGGATGCCGGAGAAGTGGCGAAAGTTGGTGCTCATTAAGTCCGAACAGTCGGGTGACTATGATCTATTGCACCGCAAGTACCTGGAGTTGTGGATACTGATCCATATCAAACAGGAGCTGTCATCGGGCGATCTTCACATACCACACAGTGCCCAATTTGATGATTATCGGGAGCAACTGATTGATGATGAGACACTCGATGCGGAGCTTGAGGAGTACGCCCAGCAGGTGGAGTTACCGCTGAGCGAGCCCAAGGCATTTTGCGTCCATCTGAAAGACCTGCTTACAGAGGCCTCCCGGAGGGTAGATGAACGGTTCCCGAAAAACCTGCACGCGGACATCCAAAATGGGCGACTGGTGTTACGCCGACACAAGGCTGAACTACCCACCAGTGAATTGAAAAAGCTCGACGAGCTCATCACCCAAACTCTTCCGCAGACCAGCATCATCGATGTATTAACCGATACCGAAAAGTGGCTCAATTTACACGGCAACTTCACGCCCTTGTCGGGCAACGAGTCTCGCCTGAACGAAGCCCAGAAGCGATTCATCACAACCCTGTTCTGCTATGGATGCAACCTGGGGCCCACACAGACAGCGCGTTCCATCAAAGGCATCAGCTCGCGGCAAGTAGCCTGGCTCAACCTCAAACACGCAACCGAGGAACGACTGGATAAAGCCATCGTTCAGGTGGTGAACGCCTACAACAAGTTCGACTTGCCAAAATACTGGGGTACCGGCCGCCACGTCTCGGCAGACGGTACCAAGTGGGATCTTTATGAGCAGAATCTGCTCTCCGAATACCACATCCGCTATGGGGGCTACGGCGGCATTGGTTACTATCACGTATCCGACACCTACATTGCGCTGTTTAGCCATTTTATTCCCTGCGGGGTGTACGAAGCCGTTTACATCCTCGACGGGCTGATGAGTAATAAGTCCGACATCCAGCCCGATACACTGCACGGTGATACTCAGGCGCAGAGCTACCCTGTGTTCGGGTTGGCCTATCTGCTGGGCATTAATCTGATGCCGCGCATCCGCAACATCCAAGACCTGACGCTGTGCCGACCCGATAAGCGATACCGTTACCAAAATATCGATTCACTGTTTACAGGGCACGTGAATTTCAAGTTGATCGAAACCCATTTGCGCGACATGCTCCGAGTCGCCGTCTCTATCAAGAAAGGGCAGATTACCGCTTCCACAATCCTTCGCCGTCTCGGAACTTACAGCCGTAAAAACAAGCTGTATTTCGCTTTCCGAGAGCTCGGGAAAGTGGTTCGAACGCTGTTCTTACTGCGGTACATTGATGAAATTGAACTGCGCGAGACCATCCATTCAGCTACTAACAAGAGTGAAGAATTTAACAACTTTACCAAGTGGTTGTTTTTCGGTGGGCAGGGGATCATTGCGGAGAATATCCGGCACGAGCAGCGCAAGGTCGTCAAATACAATCAGCTGGTAGCCAACATGGTCATACTGCACAACGTCGAACAGATGACGCAGGCATTAAAAACATTTGCCGACGACGGGCAAGGCCTCACCAAGGAGGTTTTGGGCGGGCTATCGCCGTACCGCACGGCCCATATCAACCGCTTTGGCGACTACACCCTGGATTTGAGACGCAAGGTCCAACCCCTGAATTTTAACGCCAAGATCATAAGTTAGCCCGATAATGGTGGTGCTTAATGCCAGATAACGAACACCCCCGGATATTCCCTTTAAGTTCAGACACTTAGGGTTGATTTGGCGGATTTTTCCAGGATACCGTCGGACCCTCACCCTTGGGTGAGCGGCGATCATCGTCTGGATGCCGGCCTTTGGCCTCATCTTGCGTTTTTTGATCCGCTTCCAGTTTCTCCTTCGCTGCCCGGATCTTGTCCAGCCGCCCCTGACGGTGCTGAAGCTCTTCGGGTAACTCGTCGCCCCGCTGATCCGGGCCAAACTGTTGGTCTTCCGATTCATCCACACGGCGAGCCTGGCCACAAAGCTCATCAACCTCTTTTGACAGACGGGCTTCTTCCTCCCGCATGCGGTCATAGCTCATGGCCTTGTGCTTACTGGCGTTGGCCCGGACCTTGGTGCCATCAATCGCCAGCGTACCGAGAGTAACCAATTCCGCTTCCTGGGCGATCCGGACCACCTGAATAAATACGGCCTTGAACGCAGCCAGGTGTTGCTTGCGAAAATCGCAGATAGTGCGGTGTCTGGGGAAATTGCCAGCCGCCAGGACCCGA
>NZ_DDOI01000129.1:0-246 GCF_002341575.1 Marinobacter sp. UBA2498
CGCGGGTCTGGGACATCTGGAAAGTTTCCATCACCACGCCCTGGCCGGCAAATGCTGCGTCGCCGTGCATGATAATCGGAACGACCTTGGTGCCCTCATTGTCGTTACGGCGGGTTTGACGAGCCCGGACAGAGCCCTCAACAACCGGAGAAACGATTTCAAGGTGTGACGGGTTAAACGCCATTGCCAGGTGAACTTCGCCACCCGGCGTCATCACGTTGGATGAGAAGCCCTGGTGGTACTTCA
>NZ_DDOI01000129.1:343-7826 GCF_002341575.1 Marinobacter sp. UBA2498
GAGAAGCCCTGGTGGTACTTCACATCACCGGAGCCAGAATCTGCGAGCTTCTTGCCCTCGAATTCGTCGAAAAGCTCCCGCGGATTTTTGCCCAGGGTGTTTACCAGAACGTTGAGGCGGCCACGGTGAGCCATACCCAGGACGATTTCCTTGGCACCATAGGAGCCGGCACGCTGAATCAGCTCGTCAAGACATGGGATCAGACTCTCGCCACCCTCAAGGCCGAACCGCTTTACGCCGGGGTAGCGGGACCCCAGGTACTTCTCGAGGCCTTCGGCGGCCGTCAGGCGCTCAAGGATATGCTTACGGGTGTTATCTTCGTATGCCGGGCGTGAACGAACCGGCTCCATGCGCTGCTGGAACCAACGCTTGATGCGGGTATCCACCACGTGCATGTATTCGGCACCGATGCTTTCGCAATAGGTCTGGCGCAGGCCATCGACAATGTCTCCGAGCTTCATGGTCTCGGAGCCAAGGTTCAGGGAGCCGGTCTGGAATTCGAGATCCCTGTCAGAGTCGGATAGCTCATGAAATTCGGGATCGAGGTCTTCGACCCGGGGACGCTGCCATACACCGAGCGGGTCCAGCTTCGCTTCCTGATGACCGCGGAAGCGATAGGCGTTGATCAGCTGGAGAACACGAATCTGCTTCTTGTCCGCATCAGACGTGGCGCTTGCGGGAACGCCGCCGCTGGCAAGAAAACGCTGATTGCGGGAAATGTGTTCAAACTGTTCGCGGATGGAAGAGTGGACAATGTCACGGCCCTTGTAGCCATCGACACTGGGAAGCTTGTCGAAATAGCTGCGCCACTCTTCGGGAACGGCGTTGGGGTCTGTCAGGTAGGTTTCAAAAAGCTGTTCAACATAGGCGAGATTTCCACCCTGGAGGTGGGAAGTCTGCCATAACTGCTCCATTATGCTTTCGTGCATCTTGAATAGCTCACCTTGGGCTGGTGCGGGGAGCCCGATATGGTCGGCCAGGGGTATTTCTCAGTCAATACGGGTTTTTACGGGATCGACTTTGGCCACCACACCCGACATGGATGTTTTCCATTCCCCGGTGGTTTTTATACTCAGCAAAACAGGGAGAAAACTTTATAAGTTCCCGCCACGGCTTGCGTAGTGTGCACCCGGGTAAGACCTTTGACTATAAGCCTTTGGTTGAAGGCCCCGCAAACTTGCGAGGCCTTCCGGGTACTAACCTGATCAGAACAGTATAGCGTCTGTCGCAAATCCTGCTGCTTAAGTCGCCCTTTGCAGCAGAAGATTCCGAATGTGGCCGATAGCCCTTGTGGGGTTCAGGCCTTTCGGGCAGACACTTACACAGTTCATGATGCCCCTGCAACGGAATACGCTGAACGGGTCATCAAGGTTGGCAAGTCGCTCTTCCTGGGCTGTATCCCGGCTGTCAGCCAGGAAACGGTAGGCCTGAAGCAGGCCAGCAGGACCGATAAACTTGTCAGGGTTCCACCAGAATGACGGGCAGGACGTGGAGCAGCAAGCACAGAGAATACACTCGTACAGGCCGTCCAGCTTCTGGCGGTCTTCCGGAGACTGCAGCCGCTCGATCGCAGGCGCAGGCTTGTCGTTAATCAGGTACGGCATGACCTTTTCATACTGCTTATAGAAAAGACTCATATCTACAACCAGATCACGAATAACCGGCAGGCCCGGCAGCGGGCGCAGAACCAGCTTATCGCCCTTCACCACCTGGGAAACAGGCGTGATACAGGCCAGCCCGTTCTTGCCGTTCATGTTCATGCCGTCGGAGCCACAAACGCCCTCCCGACAGGAACGGCGATAGGCCATCGAAGGATCCCGCTCTTTGACCAGGTTCAGCACGTCAAGAACCATGAGATCCTTGCCTTCCGGAATTTCGACATCCACGTCCTGCATATAAGGCGCGTTGTCGGTCTCCGGGTTATAACGATAAAGGCTTACCAACATTTTCGGAATCCCCCTTAGTAAGTCCGGACCTTCGGCTCGAACTTGTCCACCGTCTTCGGTGCAAAGTTCACATCACGCTTGCCCACACGCTTTTCCAGCGGGAAGTACATGGAGTGCTTGAGCCAGTTCTCGTCATCACGCTCGGTGAAATCGTTCCTGGCGTGGGCACCACGGCTTTCCTTACGCTCGAACGCGGAAATCGCTGTGGACAGGGCAACCTCATAAAGGTTGTCCAGTTCGAGCGCCTCGATACGAGCAGTGTTAAAGGCGTTGCTGGTATCAGCCAGCTTGGTGTTGCGAACGCGCTCACCAATGGCTTCCAGCTTCTTGAGACCCTCTTCCATGCTCTTGCCGTCACGGAATACACCGAAGTACAGCTGCATACAGTTCTGGAGATCTTTCCGAACTTCCGCAACACTCTCGCCTTCGGAGGCGTTGTTCAGGCGGTCAAGCCGCGCCATCGCGCGTTTGATGTCGTCTTCGCTGGCACCGTCCACTTCAAAGCCGCCACGAAGCTGCTCCTCGATGTGCAGACCCGCTGCGCGACCGAAGACCACCAGATCCAGCAGAGAGTTACCACCCAGACGGTTGGCACCGTGTACCGATACACAGGCTGCTTCACCACAGGCGAACAGCCCGGGGATCGGCTTGTCCTTGCCATTCTCGTCCTGGGTCAGCGCCTGGCCACCAACGTTGGTCGGAATACCGCCCATCATGTAGTGACAGGTCGGAACAACCGGGATCGGCTCTTTCACCGGATCAACGTGTGCAAAGGTGCGGGACAGCTCACAGATGCCCGGCAAACGCAGGTTCAGGGTTTCTTCGCCCAGATGATCAAGCTTCAGCAGCACGTGATCCTTGTCGGGACCACAGCCACGACCTTCCAGGATCTCGATAACCATGGCGCGGGCAACAACGTCCCGGCCTGCCAGGTCTTTCGCGTTCGGCGCATAGCGCTCCATGAAACGCTCGCCCTCGGCGTTGATCAGATAACCACCCTCACCCCGGCAACCTTCGGTCACCAGCGTGCCAGCACCGTAGATGCCGGTCGGATGGAACTGCCACATCTCCATGTCCTGCATCGGGAAACCGGCGCGCAGCGCCATGCCGATACCATCGCCCGTATTGATCAGGGCGTTTGTTGTGGAGGCGTAGATACGACCCGCGCCACCGGTAGCCAGAACGGTTGCCTTGGACTTGATGTAAGCAACTTCGCCGGTCTCGACTTCGATGGCGACCACACCAACGACCTCGTCCTTGCTGTTCTTGACGAGATCAACCGCGTACCACTCGTTCAGGAACGTTGTGCCGCCCTTGATGTTGGCCTGATACAGGGTATGCAGAAGCGCGTGACCGGTACGGTCGGCAGCTGCACAGGTACGAGCTGCCTGAGTCGGGTTATCCGGGCCCTTGGACTGGCCACCGAAAGGACGCTGATAGATACGACCCTGCTCGGTACGGGAGAAAGGAAGACCCATGTGCTCAAGCTCGAACACCGCCTGAGGGCCTACAGAACACATGTACTCGACGGCATCCTGGTCGGCAATGTAGTCCGAGCCTTTTACCGTGTCATACATGTGCCAGCGCCAGTCGTCGTTCGGATCAGCACTGGCAATAGCACAGGTAATACCGCCCTGCGCAGAGACCGTATGAGACCGCGTGGGGAAAACCTTGGTGATACACGCGGTATTGACGCCGGATTCGGTCAGCTGAAGCGCGGCACGCATGCCGGACCCGCCACCACCGATAACAATCGCGTCAAAAGACATGGTCTTGATATTAGCCATCGATTAAAGCCCCCAAAGAATCTGAATGCCCCAAACCACATATACGAACATGGTCAGCCCACAAGCTGCCTGCACGATAAACCTGGGACCCATGGCCTTGATGTAGTCCGTGGTCACTGTCCAGAGCCCTACCCAGGCGTGAGCGCCAATTGACAGCAATGCCATCAGGGTAAAGATGCGAAACCAGGTCTGGTCAAACAACGCGTTCCAGGTGTCGTAGTTAACATCGGTCGTCAACATATAACCGAGCAGGAAAATTGTATACAAAGCAAGTACGTAGGCAGTTACCCTCTGGATCAGCCAGTCGAAGACACCACTGCGACCCAGGTTCGTGACGCTATTTACCATACCCAGACTCCTGCCAGAACGATGAGAATGACGGAAACCACAACCGTGATCTTCGAGGCGAGGCGGCCGCTCTCGAGCTCTTCACCAATGCCCACATCCATGAACAGGTGCTTGATACCCGCAACCAGGTGGTACAACAGAGCAGACAAGATGCCCCAGATAATCAGCTTGGCAAGGAAGCTGTCCAGCAGTTCATTGACGCGACTGAAGCCCTCTTCCCCGGACAGGGAAAGCTGAAGTCCGTAAAGCATGAACGCAACACCAACAAAAATGATGATGCCGCTGATACGGTGCAATATGGACGTAATGGCTGGCAGCGGAAAATGAAACTTGCCGAGATCGAGATTTACTGGTCGTTTGCTATTCACAGCGCTCTCACACTCTCTCTTGGTTCCGCGGGACCGGAAAACCGGATGCGGATGGTTGGTATGTAAGGATCGGCGTGCAGATACGAAACCGGCACACGATTGGCTCAGAAGGGAGGAAACCTCACCGGCAACCCGCTATTTACAGGCAGCGGGAAAAGGTTTATCCCCGATTCCGGGCTAGGGATTATAAGGAGTACCCTAACCAATTACAAACGTGCAACGTCGCTCAGGCCGCGTATTTCAGGGGGTTAAGCCAGCTATAAGGAGGATTGACAAATCCTTTTCCTGCCCGAATCCGTTGTCATTCGGGATATCCCTGATTTACAGCCAATGTCAAATTATGGGTTTTCCCGACTCTTCCATTGACAAAAAAAGCCAACGCCCTATATTTTGCCGCCAGTTTTGCGATAATACGCGCCTTCTAGCGCATCTATAACTGTAGATAAAGCTGTCAAAGCTGATAAATAGGAGAGCACCATGACCGACAGGAAAGCCACGCTCTCGGTGGGGGACAAGTCCATTGAGCTACCGGTTTATTCAGGCACCGTCGGCCCTGACGTTATCGACGTACGAGGCCTAGTCCAGGAAGGCGTTTTCACATACGATCCCGGATTCGTATCCACAGCAGCCTGCGAATCGGCCATTACCTACATCGACGGAGCAAACGGCGTTCTCCTGCACCGCGGCTACCCGATTGAGCAACTGGCCGAACATTCTGACTACCTTGAAGTCTGCTACCTCCTCCTTCACGGCGAACTCCCGAGCGCCGAGGAAAACCAGAAGTTCCACGACACCATCAAAAACCACACCATGCTCCACGACCAGATGCGGAACTTCTTCCAGGGTTTCCGTCGTGATGCACACCCGATGGCGATCATGTGTGGTGTAGTCGGCGCTCTGTCCGCCTTCTACCACGGCGAGATGGACGTTGCCAGCCAGGAGCAGCGGGAAATTACCGCGCATCGCCTGATTGCAAAGATGCCGACCATTGCCGCCTGGTGTTACAAGTACGCCATTGGCCAACCTTTCATTTATCCGCGTAACGACCTCTCGTACTCCGAGAACTTCCTGCAGATGATGTTTGGCGTTCCTTGCGAGGAGTACAAGCCGAACCCGATCCTGGCCAAGGCCATGGACAAGATTTTCATCCTGCACGCGGATCATGAACAGAACGCCTCAACGTCTACGGTGCGCCTGGCCGGCTCTACCGGCGCCAACCCCTACGCCTGCATTGCCTCCGGCATCGCGGCTCTGTGGGGACCCGCTCACGGCGGCGCCAACGAAGCGGTTCTGGACATGCTGGCCGAGATCGGCGATGAATCCAACATCGAGAAATTCATTGCCAAGGCCAAGGACAAAGACGATCCGTTCCGCCTGATGGGCTTCGGCCACCGGGTATACAAGAACTTCGACCCGCGCGCCAAAGTAATGGCTGAAACTGCCCACGAAGTGCTGACCGAGCTGGGCCTGGAAAACGACCCGCTGCTGAAGATCGCCCAGCGTCTCGAGAAGATCGCGCTGGAAGACGAATACTTCGTCAAGCGCAAGCTCTACCCCAACGTGGATTTCTATTCCGGCCTGATCCTCAAGGCAATCGGAATCCCGACGTCGATGTTCACCGTTATCTTCGCTCTGTCGCGTACCATTGGCTGGTTCTCGCACTGGAACGAAATGGTAAGCGGCGACTATCGCATCGGCCGTCCGCGTCAGCTCTACACCGGCTCGGATTCCCGGGATTATCCGGCCAAATAAGTCTGACTTGCCGGGTAAAACACGTAAAGGCCGCTGATTCAGCGGCCTTTTTTATTGCGTGCTGCCCTGCCCTTATGTGCTAAGTTAACCCGATAAAAACATAAGAGGAGAAAGCGATGACTAAAGCAGCATTTATCGGCCTGGGCGTCATGGGTTACCCGATGGCCGGCCACCTGGCGAAGGCGGGGCTCGACGTCAGGGTCTGGAACCGGACCAATGCCAAAGCCGAGCAGTGGGCAAGCGAATACTCGGGAACCAGCTGCACCACCATTGCTGAGGCCGTGAGGGGCGCGGATATTGTTTTGACCTGTGTTGGGGCCGATACCGATCTTATGGCCGTTTACGAGGGTGATGAAGGTATTCTCGCCAATGCCTCTGAAGGCGCTGTGCTGGTCGATCACACTACGGCTTCTGCCGGCATTGCCGAGTATCTCGCTGAAGCTGCCAGCAAAAACAACATGGGATTTGTAGACGCGCCTGTATCCGGCGGCCAGCAAGGCGCTGAAAACGGCAAACTGACCATCATGTGCGGCGGCTCGGAACAGGACTATGCGAAAGCCGAGCCGGTTATGGAGCACTATGCGCGGGCACTCAATCGAATGGGCCCGGCTGGCAGTGGCCAGAAAACCAAGATGGTGAACCAGATCGCGATTGCCGGTCTCGTCCAGGGGCTTTCAGAGGCCCTGCACTTTGCCGAGCAGGCTGAACTGGATGTGGCGAAAGTGGTGGACGTGATTTCAAAAGGCGCAGCCCAATCCTGGCAAATGGAAAACCGCTCGGGAACCATGATTGCAGGAGAGTTCGAACACGGCTTCGCCGTTGACTGGATGCGCAAGGACCTCGGGATTTGCCTTGAGGAGGCGAGAAAAGTGAATGCGTCTCTGCCGGTGACCGCACTGGTCGATCAATTCTATGCGGATGTCCAGTCGATGGGCGGTAAACGGTGGGATACCTCATCTCTCATACAGAGACTGAGGAAATTCCGCTAAGGTATTGAATCCGGGGTCGTTTGACGGCAATCAGCCCACGACCCCGGAAACCAGCAGACGTTACTTTTTCTTGTCCTGTGGTTGCCACTTACCGTTCACATACCACGCAGACCAGCCCGTCGCCTTGCCATCCTTTTCAGACATGACGTACTGCTCCTTGCTCTTACGGCTGTAGCGAATCACCGTCGGATTACCCTCGGGGTCACGCTCGGGCGCATCCATCAGGTAATCGTACTTCGGATCAATCTCCTTGCGGTGCGGTTTAATCTCCATCACCAGCGGTGGCCGCGTTT
>NZ_DDOI01000129.1:7859-22551 GCF_002341575.1 Marinobacter sp. UBA2498
CGCGTTTCCCGGTTTTTCGGGAATTTGCTGGCAGCCAGGAACAAACCGGACGCACCGTCCCTGAGAACGTAAGTATCATCGACTTTCTGACATTGGAGCTCGGGCATTGGCACCGGGTCCATTTTGGGCGGAGCGGGCTCGCCATTTTTCAGCAACTTGCGGGTATTCTTGCACTCGGCATTGGTGCATCCGAAATACTTGCCAAAACGCCCGGTTTTAAGCTGCATCTCGGAGCCACACTTATCGCACTCAAGAGTCGGCCCATCGTAGCCCTTGATGCGGAACGTGCCCTTTTCTACCTCGTAGCCAGAGCAATCCGGATTGTTACCGCAAACATGCAGCTTGCGGGTTTCGTCCACCAGGTAGCTGTCCATGGCGGTGCCACACTTGGGGCAGCGACGTTTCTTGCGCAGCAGACGGGTTTCGCCCTCACCCTCGACGTCATCGTCGGCGCTGACAACCTCATCACCGGACACGAGGTTAATGGTAGTCTTGCAACGCTCTTTCGGTGGCAAGGAATAGCCAGAGCAACCCAGGAAAACACCAGTGCTGGCAACCCGGATCTGCATGTTCCGGCCACAGCTCGGGCATGGAATGTCCGTTTCAGTCGGCGTGTTGGCCCTCATGCCGCCGTCTTCACCACTCTCGGCTTTTTCCAGCTGCTGCCGGAACCGACCGTAAAAGTCATTCAGGACTTTCTTCCACTCGACATCGCCCTCGGCAATCTCGTCGAGCTCATCTTCCATCCTCGCGGTGAAATCGAAGTCCATCAGGTTCGGAAAAGATTCCGACAGGCGCTCGGTAACGATCTCGCCCATCTTCTCGGCGTAGAACCGACGGTTCTGCAGCCTCACATAGCCGCGATCCTGAATCGTGGAAATAATCGATGCGTAGGTCGACGGACGGCCAATGCCCTGCTTTTCGAGCTCTTTGACCAGGCTCGCCTCGGTGTACCTGGGCGCCGGCTTGGTAAAGTGCTGCGTAGGATCCAGTTTCTTGAGATCCAGCACTTCATCCACCTTAATGTCAGGCAGAGCAATGTCTTCGTCTTTCTTGGCGGCCTGGGGTGCTGCCTTCAGGAAGCCATCGAATTTGATGATCCGACCCCGGGTACGGAGTTCATAATCGCCGTTGGCCACCACGATGGACGTACTCAGGAATTCGGCGTCGGACATCTGACAGGCAATAAACTGACGCCATATGAGGTCGTAGAGCTTCTCGGCATCCTTCTCAAGGCCACTGATATCCGCCGGACGACGGCTGACTTCGGTTGGGCGAATGGCCTCGTGCGCCTCCTGGGCGCCCTCTTTGCTGCCGTAGACACGGGGCTTTTCGGGCCGGTATTTGTCGCCGAACTGCTTTTCGATGTACGCACGGCAACTGTTGATCGCATCCTGACTCAGATTGGTCGAGTCCGTACGCATGTAGGTAATGAAACCGGCCTCATAAAGACGCTGGGCCAGCATCATCGTCTTCTTGACGCTGAACCCCATCCGGTTACTGGCAGCCTGCTGCAGCGTAGACGTAATAAACGGCGCGGACGGCCGCGAACGGGTCGGCTTGTCTTCCCGCTTGGCAACCTTGAACGTACCCGCCTTCAGCCGGCTGACGTGGTCACTGCTCTGCTGCTCATTGACCGGACGATAGGGCTTGTCCTCGTGGCGAGTCACCTCGAAACGAACCGGTTGATCGGCCTTGGCAGACGCCAGATCGGCGTGCAACTGCCAGAACTCCTCCGGAACGAACTTCCGAATTTCACGTTCACGCTCGACTATCAGCCGCACCGCAACGGATTGAACACGGCCGGCGGAGAGGCCGCGGGCAAGTTTGGCCCAAAGCAGGGGCGACACCATATAGCCAACAACCCGGTCGAGGAAGCGACGGGCCTGCTGTGCGTTAACCCGGTTATTGTCGAGAGTGCCTGGATCCTTGAACGCTTCCTGAATCGCACGCTTGGTGATTTCGTTGAACACCACGCGCCGGTACTTCTCTGGTTCGCCACCAATGGTCTGCTGAAGGTGCCAGGCGATAGCCTCCCCTTCACGGTCCAAATCCGTTGCCAGATAGATATGGTCAGCTGATTTGGCCAAACGCTTGAGTTCGCTGACCACCTTCTCTTTGCCGGGAAGGATCTCGTAACGGGCACTCCAATCCTGGTCCGGGTCGACACCCATCCGGGCAACTAGCTGCTCGCGGGACTTGCGCTTTTTATGAACCGCCTTCTCTTCAGGGCTCATCTTCCGGGTGATAGCAGCCTGCTTGGCACGCTCTTTGGGATCGGACTGGGATCCGCTGCCACTGACGGGAAGATCACGAATGTGCCCGACGCTCGATTTGACGATGAAGTCAGAGCCCAGGTACTTGTTGATGGTCTTCGCTTTCGCTGGTGACTCGACAATTACGAGACTTTTACCCATATCGGAGTTCTGTATCCTTGGCGATAAATCGGTCAATAAATCAGCAAACCGTAAACTCGCTGTAAAATCAGTCGGCTAGAAAACACAAATACGCCGCTATTTTGTATAGGCTCACTGTTTTACAGGGTCAAGAATAGCAAGACAACCCATTCTTTGGTTTCAATCCTGCTTTTTTTCACATTCGGGAACCCTGTTGGGCCCGCCTGCTGAAACAGAAAGGCCCGGCATTTGCCGGGCCTTCTGAAACCGCGAAATGCAATCCGGTTACTGGATTACAGACGCTCCCAGACCGTTGCAATGCCCTGGCCCAGACCGATACACATGGTGGAAACACCAAGCTTACCGCCTTTGGCCTGCATTACATTCAGCAGGGTTGTAGAGATACGTGCACCAGAGCAGCCCAGCGGATGGCCCAGGGCAATCGCGCCGCCGTTCAGGTTCACTTTTTCTTCCATAACGCCCAGAAGTTTCAGGTCCTTCAGGACAGGCAGGGACTGGCCGGCGAAAGCCTCGTTCAGTTCCCAGAAGTCGATATCCTCGACTTTCAGGCCTGCGCGCTTCAGGGCTTTCTTAGTGGCCGGCACCGGGCCGTAACCCATGATCGCGGGATCACAGCCGGCAACGGCCATGCTGCGGATCTTGGCAATCGGCTTGAGACCAAGTGCCTCTGCACGCTCTGCAGACATCAGCACCATCGCTGCCGCACCGTCGGTCAGCTGGGAAGACGTACCGGCTGTTACGGTACCGTTCTTCGGATCGAACGCCGGCTTGAGCTGGCTCAGGGACTCGGCCGTGGTCTCGGGACGAATGGTCTCGTCTTCCTCGATCAGCACCTTGAAGCCGTTCTCGTCGTGACCTTCAATGGGCACGATTTCGTTCTTGAAACGACCTTCTACGGTCGCTTCATGGGCCAGACGGTGGGACCGAGCGCCGAACTCGTCCTGCTGCTCACGGGTAATCCCGTGCATCTTGGCCAGCATTTCCGCGGTCAGGCCCATCATGTTGGACGCTTTTGCGGAGTACTTGGACGCAGCCGGGTTGTGGTCGAAGCCTTCGGTCATGGGTACGTGCCCCATGTGCTCAACACCACCCACGAAGAACACATCACCGTTGCCGGTCATGATGGCCTGGGCTGCAGTGTGAATCGCGCTCATGGCAGAGCCACACAGGCGGTTCACGGTCTGAGCGGCAGACTCGTGGGGAATGCGGGTCAGCAGGGAAATCTGACGCGCCACGTTGAAGCCCTGCTCCTTGGTCTGGTTTACACAGCCCCAGATAACATCTTCAACTTCTTTCGGGTCGAGCTTCGGGTTGCGCTCAAACAGTGCTTCGATCAGATTGGCGGACAGGGTCTCTGCACGCACGTTCCGGAAACAACCGTTTTTGGCACGACCCATCGGAGTCCGCACGCAATCGACGACGACAACGTCTCTCGGATTAAGGCTCATAGATCTTTCTCCGTTCGGAAATCTCGTTCAGGGTTAGCCAAAGAACTTTTTGCCAGTCTTGGCCATTTCACGCAGCTTCTCGGTCGGGTGATAAAGAGGACCAAGGTCTGCAAACTTGTCTGCCAGTTCGACGAACTTGTCTACACCCATATCGTCGATATAGCGCAGGGCACCACCACGGAACGGCGGGAAGCCGATACCGAAAATCAGGCCCATATCAGCATCTGCCGGATCTTCGACAATGCCGTCTTCCAGGCAGCGAACGGTTTCCAGGCAAAGAGGAATCATCATACGGGCGATGATGTCTTCTTCGCTGAACTCGTTCTTACCCTGAACAACAGGCTCGAGCAGCTTGTAGGTCTCTTCGTCGACAACCTTCTTCTGCTTGCCCTTGCGGTCCAGTTCATACTTGTAGAAGCCCTTGTCGTTCTTCTGTCCGTAACGGTTGTTATCGAACATTACGTCAATGGCGGTTGTATCTTCGTGCTTCATCCGATCCGGGAAGCCGTCTGCCATTACTTCGCCAGCGTGCTTGCCGGTATCCATGCCGACCACGTCCAGCAGGTACGCAGGACCCATGGGCCAGCCGAACTTTTCCATAACCTTGTCAACGTGCTGGAAGTCGGCACCGTCACGTACCAGGCCGATAAAGCCGCCGAAGTACGGGAACAGAACACGGTTGACCAGGAAGCCCGGGCAATCGTTTACAACGATCGGGGTCTTGCCCATGGCCTTGGCGTAGGCCACCGTGGTTGCAATGGCGCGATCACTGGTCTTCTCGCCACGGATTACCTCAACCAGCGGCATCATGTGCACCGGGTTGAAGAAGTGCATGCCGCAGAAGTTTTCCGGACGTTTCAGGTTCTTGGCCAGCAGGTCGATGGAAATCGTCGAGGTGTTGGAGGTCAGGATGGTGTCCTCGCGAACCGCATCTTCGGTTTCACGCAGAACCGCATCTTTCACCTTCGGGTTTTCAACAACCGCTTCAACCACCAGGTCTACATTCTTGAAGTCGCCATAGTTCAGGGTCGGCGTGATGCTGTTGAGCACGTCGGCCATCTGATCCGGCTTCATCTTTCCTTTTTCAACACGCTTGGACAGAAGCTTCTTGGCTTCTTTCAGACCCAGGGCGATGCCGTCCTGGTTGATGTCCTTCATGATGATCGGCGTGCCTTTCAGGGCAGACTGGAATGCAACACCACCACCCATGATACCGGCACCGAGAACGGCAGCCAGGTTCACGTCGTTAGCTTCTTTTTCCCAGGCCTTGGCCTTCTTCTTCAATTCCTGATCGTTCAGGAACAGGCCAACCAGGCAGGCCGCCACATTGGTCTTGGCCATCTTGGCGAAGCCTTTGGCTTCGACTTCGATTGCCTTGTCGCGGGTCATGCCGGCATGCTTCTGCATGACCTTGATGGCCTCGACAGGAGCCGGGTAGTTCTTGCCAGCCTTGCCGGCAACAAACGCCTTGGAAATCTCGAATGCCATCATGCTTTCCATGGCATTGAGCTTGATCTTGCCCTTCTTCTCTTCACGACGGGCTTCGTGGTCCAGCTTTCCTTCGTTGCACTGGTTAATAATGGCAACAGCAGCATCGACCAGCTTGTCGGACTCGAGCACGGCATCGACAGCGCCGACTTTCAGAGCGACATCAGCACGGTTCTCGGTACCACCGCTGATCCACTCGACGGCATTGTCCACGCCGACCAGACGGGACAGACGCACGGTACCGCCAAAGCCCGGGAAGATGCCAAGCTTCACTTCCGGAAGACCAACCTTGGCCTTCTTGTCCATCACGCGGTAGTCGGTTGCAAGACACATTTCGAAACCGCCACCCAGCGCCATACCGTTGATCGCGGTAACGGTGGGGAACGGCAGATCTTCAACAGCGTTGAAGACTTCGTTGGCCTTGAGGTTGTTGGCTACCAGATCCTCGTCCGAGCCTGCAAAAAGCTCGGTGAATTCGGTAATGTCGGCACCAACAATGAAGCTGTCCTTGGAGCTGGTGACTACCAGACCCTTCAGGTTCTTCTGCGCTTTCAGTGCGTCAGTCGCGGCGCGGAGCTCTTCAATAGTAAGACGGTTGAACTTGTTTACTGACTCGCCCTGCAAGTCGAAGTTCAACTGAGCGATCCCGCCTTCGATCTCTTTAACCGTGATGGCTTTACCTTCGTAAATCATCAACTGATCTCCAGTCTGTGTTTGGAACTGCTTCCAACCGGGCGGTACTTTTGATTTACCGGCGCGGCTGTTTGTGCAGCGAGATTTCGGTCACTGCCCGATCATCCGATCCAAAAATTCATACAGTCGTTTGAATCGTGAGGGCACACGATGAAAAAAAACGGCGCATTTGTCAATTTGTTTCTTTCGGGAGGGCTGCAAAAGTCCCCGAAATACCGGGGGCAACCGAAGAAAATTGGAGCGGAATTGTTATGTTTCAGTGAACTGGAAGCCACTGCTCAGAAAAAACCGGAACTTCGTCACGCAAATTTCAAAGTTATTTACATTTACGGGCTCCACCGCCGCCAAAACTGCTTGATTGGCTGACGGAGTTACTTTACCTTCGATCTACGACTTTGGTCCACAAGAATAAAACCGCATTACGGAGACCCATCCGATGAAAGACGCAAACCTGCGGATACGTTCCCTTGTAGCCGCACTGATTCTCCTTGCACTCACGTCCATGGGTGCCCGCGCTCAGGACAGTGCCGACGGATTTCTCTCCGATCTTCACAATTTCCGGGTCAGCAACTACATGGCTCTGGACGCCTACTACCGTTTCAGCGGAACCGGTGATACCGGCACCCTGAACGAGATTGTGCAGGGCATCAACTCGGCCAATGATTCCATGAACTCCATCGCGGGCAGCGATTCAGGCGTACTGTCAGCCGAGGAAGTTGAGGGGCTGAACCAGGAATTCGACAAGTTCAAGAACCTGATGCGGGACAACATCAACGATGTGCGCAACCAGGGCTACCCCGATTTGCGGCTGGTCTCAGACATGGCCAACCAGGCACTCACGATGAACGAGAAAGCCACCGAGCTATACAAGGTGGCCCAGGAAAGCTCACAGACCGAGACCAACCCAAGGGTCGAAGCGGCCCGTTCGGCGGCCGTAAAAATGGCTCAGATGATGGCGAAATACTCGGTCAGAACAAACTCCTCTGTCGCCCAGACCTTCCAGGGCTCCTCAACCGAAACCCCGCTGGATGAACAGGCCCGGGAGCTGGACCAGTTGCTGGCATCCGTTATACAGGGCCAGGGAACACCTGAGCTCAAGGACGCGCTTAACGACATTTCCGCCAAATGGCAGTTTATCCGTGGCTCCTACATTAACTACAACGAAAACAACGTGGGCTTTGTAATCGATCGCTATTCCAAGGGTATCCTCAAAGGACTTGCGACAACCATTGAGCTGCTCAAGGGCAACGCCTGACCGCCCTGCTCTTTCTGGCAGGCCTAATTGCCTGCCAGAAAAGCACTTTTCCGCCTCTGTTTTTGATACCCGTCAGTTTCCCGCTACACTTTCCCGACCCGATTTAAGGTACTATCCTCAGAATAATATCCCGTGTGCGAAGGAGCGATACGATGTCTGCCTATAAAAAGATGCTTGTTGCGATTGACCTGACAGAAGAAGCCCCACAGGTACTGGACAAGGCAAAGGCCATAAGCGAAGCCCATGGTGCGGAGCTGATGCTGGTTCATGTGGTTGAGCCTGTCGGCTATGCCTATGGTGGCGATATTCCGATGGATCTGACTGAGCTACAGGACCAACTCGACAAAGCAGCTCGCGAGCAATTGGGAACCTACGGCGACAAATACGGTGTGGCCAAAAACAACCAGGTGGTGACGGTCGGGCGCCCCGAGTCCGAAATCCACAGGCTTGCGAAGGAACAGGAAGTAGACCTCGTGATCGTGGGAAGTCATGGCCGGAAGGGTTTTCAGCTTTTGCTGGGCTCCACCGCAAACGGGGTTCTGCATGGAACCGAATGCGATGTTCTGGCCGTTCGCATTCACTAAGGCTTGACCAACAAAAAGGCCCGGGGCGTGGACCCGGGCCTGCTGAGAACGAAAGCCGCGATCAGCCCCTTTCCCCCTCCATTTTCGCCTCAAGTTTGCGAAGCTGACTTTCCAGCGAGAAACTGACACTCGAGGCCATCGAGAAGAAATTCAGTAGTGCCTTCAGATTGCTGTCACCCTTGCAGACTGAGTGTATTCTCTGCCACAGGGCCTGATTCACCAGCTGCAGCCTCTGATTCCTCTCCACCAGCCCCTTCAATTCCCAGTCTGGGGTCTGATGATTCCGTTTCGCGAAGTATTGCTGCAACAGGTAATGGGAAACGCTGCGCATAATGAATTCATCGGTGTTTGCAAACGGCAGGTGATGAACCGCCATGGGCTTGAGCTCTGACAGAACCGGGCACCCGCTGGTCGCCATTTTCAACCCGAGCAACGATCGAAGTGCCTCCTCAAGCGCCGTCTGCTTCTCATAGCTTCGACGATCATCGGTTACCTTCACTTCCACCTTCTGGTAGGCATCCTCATCCCGAAAGGCCTCCACAACCGGCAATATCTCGGTTGCCGCGGGACAGTGGGAGGATTCGGAAGCCTTCAAAGGACAGTTGCTACACTGGCAATGTTCCAGCTGTGTCCAGGACGGAAGTTTTCCGGAAGGCCGGGACGGCTTGTCCGTTACTTTAAACTCAACCCTACGGCCGTCCTGAAATCTGAAATCGTAATGTACATTCATTGATTTGCCCGTTCTTCCAGCTCCATCCACCGCTCAATGACCTGCTCCAGACGGCTTTCCTTTTCCGTCAATGCTTCCAGAGTGGCCGAGACTTCATCCGGTGGGCCTGAATAAAAATCAGCCTGGGAAATTTTTTCCTGCAGGCCGGCGACTTCCTGCTCAAGCTCCTCGATCTGCCCTGGTAACTGCTCCAGCTCGAGCTTGAGCTTGTAACTCAGTTTCACGGGCTTGCCCTTTTCAGGTTCTGCCCGCGGTTTTGCGTTCTCTGCCGGTTTCTTTGCTACGACCTTTTCGGTGATCCCGGATGTCTTGCCGTTTTTATCCTGCTTGTCCGGCCGGTTACCCGTGGCTTCTGAGGGGAAGCAACCGCCCTGCCGACGCCAATCCGTGTAACCGCCAACGTACTCACGCACTTTGCCCGAACCGTCCAGGAAAACCGTTTCGGTGATCACATTATCGAGAAACTCACGGTCGTGACTGATCACGATCACTGTGCCGGCAAATTCCGCCAGCTGTTCTTCCAGCAATTCCAGTGTTTCAACGTCCAGATCATTCGTCGGTTCGTCGAGCACCAGGATATTCGCGGGCTTGCTGAAGAGCTTGGCCAGAAGCAACCGGGCCCGTTCGCCACCAGAAAAAACACTGACCGGAGATCTGGCTCGCTCCGGGGTAAACAGGAACTCCTGCAAATAGCCGAGAACGTGCTTGCTCTGGCCATTGATGTCGATGAACTCCCTACCCTCGGAGAGGTTGTCCAATGCGTTCCGCGTCAGATCGAGCTCTCCGCGCAACTGATCGAAATAGGCAACCTGCAGATTGGTACCAAGACGAATGGATCCCTCGGTTGGTTCCAAATTCCCCAACAGGAGTCGAACAAGCGTGGTCTTGCCTGTGCCGTTCTCCCCAACAAGCCCGATCTTGTCCCCTCTCAGAATGGTGAGATTCATGTCTCTGATGACCGGAGTGCCGTCGGGATAAGCAAAGCCCGCATCCCGAGTTTCAACCACAAGCTTTCCTGAGCGCGCCGCGTCCTCCACCGCGAAAGTTGCGGTTCCGCCCCGCACACGACGCTGCCTGTGCTCCTCACGCATGGCCTTCAGGGCACGAACACGCCCCATATTACGAGTCCTGCGAGCCTTGATGCCCTGCCGAATCCAGGCCTCTTCCTGCTTGAGGCGCTTGTCAAACAGCGCGTTCTGCCGTTCTTCTTCCTCCAGCGCTTTTTCCTTGAGGTCCAGGTAGCGGTCGTAGGTGGCAGCGAAGCTCACCAGCTTCCCGCGGTCCAGCTCTACAATCCTGGTCGCCATCCGCCGGATAAACGCCCGATCATGGCTGACAAACAACATGGCGCCGCGAAACTGGCCCAGGGCCTCTTCCAGCCAGGCGATCGCGGGGACGTCCAGGTGGTTTGTAGGCTCATCCAGCAACAGAATATCCGGGTCGGCAACCAAAGCTTTTGCCAGGAGAACACGGCGCTGCCAGCCTCCCGAGAGGGTATCGAGGGTTTGATCGGGATCAACGCCATACTGACCAAGAATGGTGGTTACCTTCTGATCCAGTCGCCAGCCGTCCAGGGCTTCAAGACGCTCCTGGGCTTTCATCAACCGGTCCAGGCTCGCCTCGTCGCCCTGCTGGGACAACTGGTGGAACTCTGCCAGCAACTTGCCGGTTTCAGGAAAGGCCCCGGCAACCACTTCATAGGCCGTGCGGGTGTCCTCGGAGGGCAGGTTCTGCGGCAGCACCGCCAGAACAGCGCCATCATCGAGACGAACCACGCCACCATCGGGTGTCACTTCGCCACTGACAATCTTCAGCAGGGTCGATTTTCCCTCGCCGTTTCGTCCCAGCAAACACACACGCTCTCCGGCATCGATAACCAATGAGGCCTGATCAAGCAGCGGATGCATTCCATAAGCCAGGGAGACTGAGTCCAGCGTTAACAGTGGCACGTTTGGTTTTACTCCGATTGATTAACAGTAACGGGTTCACCAACCCGGATAAGTCCTGGTGATTCATGAATCGCGTTCTGGCCGAAGATCACGCCCTCACCGGTCCTGCGATAGCGGGACAGGGTTCTGAGCGGCTGCACGGCAGCATCCTTCAGGCCGGTCGAGGGGTCGACGGTCGTCATTACGCAGCGTGAACAGGGCTTTACGATGCTCAGACGGTTATTGCCAATGCTCAAGCTCTGCCAATGGTCCTCATCCCAGGCGTCCGCGCCCTCAACGACGATGTTGGGACGGAACCTCCGCATCTCCACGGGCACCTCCAGCCGGGTGTTGAGCTCTGCCAACGAGGCAGTGTTGGTAACCAGGAAAGGAAAACCATCAGCAAAGCCCACACGCCGGTACTCATCGACCCTGCCCGCATCAACGCGGCGGAAGGAGCTGTCCGGCATGAATACCAGGCTAACAGGCTTGCGGCAAAACCGACTCAGAGCATCACTGGCTTCTCGCAAGCCTGCCAGAGCCTTCACCCAGTCCCGCCACACCAGTACGCGAAGCTCGTCGTTGGAGGCTGTCAGACCAAACTCACCTTCACCCGGAATGTTGATAACAACCCTATCGCCATCCAATTGCGTTTCCACGCGGGCGAGTTCGGGATGCTCTCTCTGGGTGACAAAACGCCGCTCATCATCAACGATCATCCATCGCCTGTCTCCGACTGGGCCGAAATCGTCGGTATGAAAACTGGTCACCTCAATACCGGAAAGGGATTTGACAGGGTATACGAACAGCGAATGGACCTTCATGGAGGCAACCTCCCACAGGGAATCGGGACTCGAAACAGGCTGATGAGTATACCTGACCGCAACCCCCGGCGCCGAGGTTGCAGGTGCCCGAAAACGAAAAAACCCGGCCCTTTTCAGGACCGGGTTTTCGAAATCTGGAGCGGGAAACGAGATTCGAACTCGCGACCCCAACCTTGGCAAGGTTGTGCTCTACCAACTGAGCTATTCCCGCAATGCTGTTCGGCTGTTGCCGACAACGGAGGCGTATTCTACGGATCCCGACGGAACCGTCAACCACTTTTTTTAAGGTTTTTTCCTGCCAGTGTCCGGTTATCACATTTCAGGAATCCGGAACTGTGCAGCCACTCCTGATCCGGATAGTACTTGAACACCAATTGCCCCCCCTTAAGGTTGTCGACAACACGCTTGATGATCTGGTTATCAACGGCCGGGCACCCGTGACTACGCCCGATGCGGCCGTATTTACTGACCCAATCATCATTCACGTAATCCGCCCCATGTATAACGATGGCGCGCTGCCGGGCAAGATCGTTGATCCCGGGCTCGAGACCATCCAGCCTGAGCGAATAGCCGTGCTTGCCGTAATAGGATTCCCGGGCCTGGAAAAGCCCGATACTGGACTGGTAACTACCTTCCACGTTGGAGAAAGCGGTCGATTTGAAATTCCCGGAATTTTTGCCGTGAGCAACCAGGTCCCGAAGCAACAGCTCGCCCTTCTCCAGATCGAAAATCCATAGCCTTTCCTGACTGGACGGCAACGAGAAATCAATCACCGCAAGCCGCTCGGGCATCTGAACACCACTGGAGACAGCGCAGCGAGAGGCGCTGATTGCGGTCCTGAGGACCTTTGTATCGAGCTTTGGAGCGGCGGCACTCAGGCGACCGAAAAGGTCGTCGTCCAGAGAGGCGCCAACCGATGAGAGTGGTAGCCACGCCCAAAAAGCCAGTAGCAGGCCTGCGGGTAAAAGCCGCCGCGTCTTTTTCATTCCAGATCCCCGGTAAAATGATTGCAAGCCAAAGAAGGATCGCTATCCCGTGCAATCTCAGTGTTGCGCAGTTTATCAGGGAAAAGTGCCAACCCCGTCCGAATGTACGTTTTCTATACAAAACTTTAAGGAAAGCGCGATTGCGCTACTGGCCGAAACGGCGACCACCGGCCAGGTACTCCCGCTCTTCCGCCGTTGAGGTTCTGCCGAGTGCCTTGTTGCGGTGAGGGAATCGTCCGTACTTTTGATTGATCGCCCGGTGATCCTTTGCGGACTGCAGAAAGCTACCCATGAAATCGGAAAGGATTCCTTCCGTTGATCGCGCCAGTTGCTCGTAGCATTCCACGGACATGTCCTGGTCGTCCTTGAGTTCCGAATGCTGGAGCGGCATGTAGAGAAACGCTCGGTGCACGGGCGGTAGCATCGTATCCTGCCCTTTCTGCATCGCTTGCCGGCATAGCTTGCGCGCCTGGCGATCCTGATCAAACGCCATGGCACCGCCGCGGAAGATATTCCGCGAAAACTGGTCAAGCAGAATGATCTCGGCAAGTATACCGCCGGCCTCACTCCGCCAATGGTCCAATCCCTGCTCGGAAGCAAACAACACCATTGAAAGGAAGCGACGGCGTATCTCCTGGTCAAACCTGCGGTCCGATCGAAACCACTTGTTCCGGTGGTCGCTGTCTGGCAGCCCATGTTCGTCAAGTTCGCCAAACCAGAAATCCAGAATCTCTTTCCAATCGAACATTCACCGTCACCCTGTTACTTTATATGGTACCGGCCCTCTCTCATGAGGCCGGCTTTCCCGACTTACGACAGGCCCTAACAAATTGACTACTTCAGGAGCGGCAATGAGCAGCCCCCGCATTATTCTGTTGGCACATGGAAGCAGTGACAAGCGCTGGTGTGAAACCTTCGAAAAGCTTGCAGCGCCGACTCTCGCGTCTGTCGACAACGCCAGGGTCGCCTATATGGAACTGGCGGAACCATCCATTGATACGATCATCATGGACGGTGTGGCTGAGGGCATCACCGAGTTTACGATCGTTCCTTTGTTCCTGGCGGCCGGCCGCCACTTGCGCAAGGATGTTCCGGCAATGATCGAAGAACTCGAAAAAGCCCACGGCGTATCCATTCAGCTCGCACCTCCGATTGGGGAAAACCCTCTCCTGGGACAGGCAATTCGCGATGTTGTTATGCTTCAACTGGACGAGACACCCGCCTGAACCGGGCGTTCTGAGACAGCGCCAGAGGCCGGTGCGCGACAGGAGTATCGATTATGTCGAAAAGGATTCTGATTACCGGAGGAACCGGGTTTATTGGCCACGTGCTCTGCCGTGAATTATTGGCACGGGATTACGAACTGACGGTTTTCAGCCGGCAACCGGCCGAAACGGTCAAATCAAGCTGCGGACGGGTCGAGGCAATCCGTGATCTGCAGCAGCTTCGTTCCCACCCCGGATACGATGCCGTTATCAACCTTGCCGGAGAAGGTATCGCGGATAAACGCTGGTCGGAGTCCCGAAAGCAGGAACTCCGTGACAGCCGCATTGGCGTCACCGAAACCCTGGTCGAGGTCATCCGAAGTTGGGATCAAGCGCCGAATGTCGTCGTTTCGGGATCGGCTGTTGGCTTTTACGGGGACCAGGGATCAGCCACCGTCACCGAAAGCACCAGCCCGAATGACGAATTTACGCATCGGCTGTGCCGCGACTGGGAAAACGCCGCCAAACCACTTGGCGATGACGGCGTTCGCCTGTGCTTCTCCCGGACAGGCGTCGTGGCAGGCCCGGATGGTGGCTTCCTGGAGCGGATGCTCCTGCCCTTCAAACTGGCACTGGGCGGACGCCTGGGTAGCGGTACCCAGTACATGCCTTGGGTCCACAGGGACGATGTAGTCAGCGCACTTATCTGGATGATGGAAAACCCGGACGCATCAGGCCCATACAATGTCGTAAGCCCGAACCCGGTAACGAACGCAGAATTCACCCGCAGCCTGGGGAGGGTTTTACACCGCCCCACCCTCTTTCCGGCACCTGCTCCGGTGCTCAAGGTGGCTCTGGGTGAAATGGCGAGGCTTCTTCTGACGGGCCAGCGGGCTATTCCGGAGAAGCTGGTCAGCCAGCAATTCCAGTTCCGGTATCCGGACCTGGATCAGGCATTGACCCAATCCGTTGCTCCAGGGGCAGCCGGACAAAAAGGATGACCCAAGGGGGCCTTATCAAGCTCCCCTGATTTTTTTCAAAAAAGACGTTGACAGGGTTTCGAAGCTTTCTTAATATACGCGCCACCTCGACGAGGCAAGGTGTTGAAAGCGTTGCGTCCCCTTCGTCTAGTGG
>NZ_DDOI01000007.1:0-3209 GCF_002341575.1 Marinobacter sp. UBA2498
AGAGTAGGTCATCGTCAGGCTCCTAATACCGAAAACCCCAGCATCCTCGATGCTGGGGTTTTTTTATTGCCTGAAATTTGGCAAATGCCAAAACCATGACGCTGCGCACAGTGACAACATGTAACCGAGGTTACACTTCTGTAAAAGAACTGGCTAAAACAACATCAAAAATCCAAGCCAGCCTCAGAGACGCTCATCAGTCATCTTTAAATCAGCCGCCAATAACAAGAAGCGGCCGCGGTGAGATGTGACTATGAGTAAACCATTTTATTCGCTTCTCCTCCTGCCTTTACTGGCCTCGGGGGTCAACGCCGAACTGCGCCCGATTTCAGATCGACAGATGTCTGAAGTCACAGGGCAGGCCTTTGTATCGGTTGACCGCCAGTACCATCCTGATGCCAACGACAACACCGCCTATACCCGGGTCAATCTCGGAATGGACATTGAAATCCAGACCAATGTGGATGTGCTGGAAATGGGCCGTTACGACCGGGAAGGTGAGAAACCGGGCACTTCGGATGTCTATATTGAAGATTTTGCCCTTGGTTACATTAACAATCAGGCTTACTTTGACGCCAATCCCAAAGCTCCGAGACAGCGAAAGCCCGATGGCAGTGCCTATGCAGAGGGGGAAATCGTTCCTTTTTTGATCCAGAATCCGTTTCTGGAGTTTGCCTTCGATGAACAAACTGAAGAGGTGGTCGGCTTCCGACTGGGTTTCGGTGAATCCATGGGTGTCCTGTCCGGCAAGATTGAAACGCTGACTGGCAATGTGAACGTGGACATCATTGACCGCGGTGAAGGGCTGAGCCAGGCCAGCTCAAGCGGTAACCTTTTTGACCAAATCATCGTGCTCCTCACCCCTCTACTCGAAGGCGGTAGTCCATTATCCACCAAGGCAGAGCTGGTTTACGGTGCGGAGGGCGATCCGAACATTGGCTCCCTGGACCCGGTAAGAGCGGAATACATCGGTATACCGGATGGCGAACGGTTCATTCTCGAAGGCGCAAGCGGCTTTACCCGCTGGTCGGTAAAGAATCTGATCGGCTGGGGGTCGAGTTCCCGAATCGAGGTTCCGGATTGTTCCTTTTTCAGCTGTTCAGGCGGTGACATTTATGTTTACGCGGAGGACTGCCTGGTCCTTGGAATAGATTCCTGTTTCGACCTGGATATCTATAACAGCTTCCCGGTAGGAGAGGTTGGTGAGGTCAATGGCGAGCGACGTATCACCGGGCCGGCCGACGGTGCTTTTATCTCATTCCAGACCAAAGATCTTGATTGGCTGAAGGATGTAAAGAAAACAGACTTCACGCCCGAAGATTTTATCAAGGCCACATCAGGTGCCTTCTTCAATATTCCCAACGGCGCTACTGAGGTCAATCTCAACGAGGCGCTCTATGGCACCCAGCGTTACCGCACCGAATACATCGACCGCGGCAAAGGTCTGTTCTGAGGAGCTTCGTATGAAATGGTTGAGTTTCAGTCAGCTTCCTGTTTTCGCGCGGCTCCTTCCGGTGATGGCGGCTGTTCTGGCCGCCCCAGTGCCTGTTGAGGCGGAACTTCAGGGGCTTTCGGAAACTGAAATGTCCTCGATTGATGGAGCCGGGATCGGCCTTGTACTGGAGAATTTCAAATTCTCCCATGGAACGGATGAGCCGGATGCCTCGGGAGAGCAGGCACGCATTTTCCGGATTGGCGGGATCAAAAGCACCGACGGCCGTGATGTCGATATTACGGTAAACCATCTCTACATCGCCGGGGCCAATAGCAACTACGGAGAGACCCTGGGCCCGGTCAATCTCGGGAGACTCCTGAACCCGTGGAAAATTGATGTGGTGGATGGCAATGATATTGGTATCGCTAACAAGGCGGTGCTGGAGTTCGCAGCCAGTGCCATGGTCAATAGCGACCAGGGTTATGACTGCATGGACTCCGGGGCCGGTCCTGGCAGCGGCACCTGCTCGAGTCGCCCGGCGTCCGCTGGATACATCGGGGAACGAGCGGACATCGGCATGCAGATGAACGTGGCAGTTGGTGACGACCGGTCTGCCAATATCAATATCCACGCAAAGAGTGCTGTCATCGATGGTAGCTATCTGCGCCTTTGGGGCGATAACGATCGGCGCCAGATGGTCGGCCAGTTCAAGCTGAATTTCTATTCCCCGGAACTTTCTATCAATGCCTGCGCACAGGACGGTTCTACCTGCGGATCACGAATACTGATGAGCAATTTTGCGCTCGAACTGGCGATTGGCAACCAGCTTCAACCGGTATTCTTCGACGTTGATGGCAGTGGAAACTTTGTAGTGGAGGTTGCTGCAATTCGGCGCCCTCAGCCGGGCGAGATCGGTGCCGACGGTCTCCGCGGCAGCAGTGATGCGGATGCCTGGGATTTCTACGAGTCCTACTACACGAACCCGGAGTTTCGTAGCAATCTCAAGATCGGAAATTTCAGTGTTGGCGACCGCGATTTTGGTTCGGCCCGTGTACAGGGAATGCTGATACAACACTTGAACATTAAGACCAAGGATCTGAGCCAATGAAATCCTTTCTGCGCAGAACAATACTGGCTCTCCCTGTTTTTCTGTTTTCACTCCCCAGCCTTGCCGAACTCGCCCGCCTGGAAGATGAAGCTCTCTCGGATATCTCCGGACAGGGTGGGATCTACCTGTCCGGAGATATCAGCATCAATGAAATGGGCGGTCCGGTTGAGAACAGTTATTTCGGACGTTGTGATGACGTGGACAAGAAGTGTGGCGCCCGTTTTGCTTACCGGCTGAAAGAAAACGGCGGATGGATGGTGCTTGATGATATTCGGGGCAATTTCGCGTTTGAGGGCCTGACACTGCGGGTCCGCAAAGTCGATTCGGGATTCGGTGGTGATGGCGAACTGTTCAATCGGGATGTGCTGGAGCTTGGGCTGCCCAATACTGTTCGGTTCAACGACGTTCAATTCAAGATTTCTTCCAGCAGCACGGCCCGGCCCACCGACCCCGGCTTTCAGCAGACCGACATATTCTCTGTTGATATGCGAGGGGACGTTGTGATGGAAGGAAACCTGCTCGTGTTTCCGGCGGGGAATCCGTGAGATTGAAGAGGTTAACGGTTATGGGCGCGCCAGACAGAATCAAACAACTTGCCCCGATGGCCACTGGGCTGTTTTGTGTGGTCCTCGCCTTGCCGGTGGTCGCCGACATGAAAAGCCTGGA
>NZ_DDOI01000007.1:3308-8161 GCF_002341575.1 Marinobacter sp. UBA2498
CCGACATGAAAAGCCTGGACGATTCCACGCTGGCAAACATCAGTGGCCAGAGTGGTTTGTCGGTAGAGCTCGATCTTGGCCTGACGGCAGATCGACTGTCCTATGTTGATGATGGCAGCAGCATCCATCTGGACGGTTTTCGCATTGGGTCCGCCGTTGATCCTTCTGGTCAGGCATTCCACCTGATTCGCATCGATGTTGAGGAGGATGCATCCCTTAACCTCGATTACCTGGTGAAAGACCGACGGATCGAGTTCGGTGATATCCGGCTCGCCGGGGCCCCCGGTGTCAGTATGGGGGGGATCTTTTTCGATCATTCTCTGGAAGGGTATTTAAATATAAGGCAGGGCAGCTCCGTTGGCGGGGCCGGATATACCTTTGACTCCGCCTACACGATGACTGGCGGCCGTCTGGGATATCGCACCAATGGCAATGAAGTTTTTCTGGACGATATCACCATGAATGTGGAGGCACTGGGAGTAACCCTGGATGTGGTCGGCGACACTCTGGCTCTGAATGCGCCCAGAATAACCGGGGATTGGGAGGTCGGCGCGATTCGTTACAGCAGCAACCCCCTGAATCATGGCGTATCTGTCGATTCCGGCAACGGACAGCCTCTACCCAGCTATGGCAGCCTGAGTGGAAGTTACGAGCTTTCCTCCAGCACCAGCCTGACTGCCGGCGGCCGATCCGGAGAGGGCCTGCGAATCGATAATGAGACCGTTATACACTCGGCCTCTTTTCTGTACAGGGATGACGGAAAGGCCCTCGCGCTTCGAGACATCACTGGCGTCTATCGGATTAACGACCTCCGGCTCGATGTGGCGACCGACTGGCAGAATAGACCGGCCCTGGCCCTGACCCTTGGCTCCATGGATGGTGAATTCAGCATTGGCGCTATTGAGGTGGGTGGCAATGGCAAGAGTATCGGTCAGGTGAATGTCAGCTTTCTGCTTGAAGATCAGGTGTTCAACGGCCGCAGCTATTCCAATGCGATTTATCTGCAGGGGGGTGGACACCCTGACGCCGGGCCGCAGGGCTTGCGACTTGCCACTGAATGGAGTCTTCGGCTTGCTGATTTCAGCTACACCGAAGACGGCAACCGGGTGATCTTCAGTGGCCTGCAGTCCTGGGGGCAGGGCGATGTAACGGTCAATGTAACTCGCGATGGCGTCACCAACGATACCGAGTTCTTCGATGGTCTGCGGATTGGTTTCGAGGACATCAGGGCCGGCTACCGGATCAACGGTCTGCGAGTAGGAAGTGATGACGCCCCCTTGCAGGGTGGCACAGAGCTGCTGCTGGCACTGGGGTTCTATCCGGCTTACGAATTCGAGCTTGATGGCCATGTGACGCTCGGTGCAGGCGGCGCATCGGGTGAGGGGATAACCATCAATTCCGATGTCAGCATCAGGAACGGCAAGGCGGCGATTATCGCGGTGCCCTACGATGAAGGTAATGGTGAGATTCCCCAGAAGGGTCTCTGGATTACCGAACTGGATTATGACGCGCATGTGCGTGACATGACCGTTGATGTCAGCCAGGAGGGGCTTGCGGTGATCAAGGGCGAATCCTGGAGCACCATGGATATCGGCAATCTGAGAATCGGCGACAAGGAATCCGGTCAGAGTTTCGGGAGGTTCGTGATTCAGAAATACGAAACCGGCAGCAGCATGACCGTCGTCCCCGGCGGGGCCGGCGATGTCTGCGCCGGTGGCATGGGTGATAGCCCATCCGCCTGTGCGGCTTCCGGAGGCGTCTGGGAAACCCGGGGTGAGGAGGGGCTGACGGTCCGCCTGAAGCAGGTGCTTGCCAAGGCCATCAATGAAGCCCGGAAGAACTCGCTGACCTGGGAAACCAACCGGCAAAGCAGCGGTGTTGGTGAGGCCATGAACGGAACCGGGACGAGCCTCGTTCTGAACGATATCCATACCAGAGATGGTGGGGACTTTGATGGTGATGGCGTAGACGACAACTCGTTTGGGCTACGGACCGATCTTTCCGTGGATGTCTATCAAACCCGGGTTGTGAAGAAGGAGGACGGTCCGGATGCAATGGGAGTGACAGGCAACCGGGGCGATGAAAAAATCATGGATGGTTCGTCCACTGCCGGTTACCGCTATGTCTCCAATCCAACCCTCGCCGAGGCCGACAACAGACCGCTCGGGTTTGCTGTGAAGGCGAGAAGCCGGTTCAAGGAACTCTCGATCAACAATATCGACCTGGTTCATCCCGTTGGTGGTGCTCAGACGGCCGTCTATGGCGTCAAAATGCAGAACTTTGATATCAAGGCCAATCTGACCGCAACCCCGATTCCCTGATCTTCCCGCAGGCGGTTCGCAAAGCGACGCCGTCAACTTTGTCTTTTTCCCTTCCCTGGTGTTTAATCCGGCCTTACCCAATTTCATGGCTGGATGCATCTTATGAAATCCAAAGCACTTATAGAGCTGCTCAGTGACGGTCAGGTTCACTCCGGAGCCGCGCTGGCCGAAAAGCTCGGGGTTAGTCGTACCGCAATCTGGAAGCAGATTCGTCGCGCGATGGAGGAAGGTGCTGACATTGCCACGATTCGCGGACGTGGATATCAGCTGGTGTCCCGGGTCGACCTGCTCGATAGGGCACGGGTGCTTCGTGAAATTGCCGCCGGCCGGGAACAGGAGCTTTCACTGACAGTCCTCGACGAGGTTGACTCGACCAATGCCGAGGTGATCAGGCAGATTAACGCCGGAAGCAAAGGTGTCCCGGTTGTTATCGCCGACTGTCAGACGTCCGGCCGAGGTCGACGGGGGCGTGTGTGGCAAAGCCCCCAGGGCGAAAACCTGTACCTGAGCATGGGGCTCACCTTCCACGGCGGCTTCAGTGTACTGGATGGGTTAAGTCTGGTGCTCGGCGTTGCGGTGGCCAATGCCCTGGAACGACTGGGAGTGCCGGAGGTCGGACTCAAGTGGCCAAATGATATTTTTCTGCCGGACGGCAAGCTTGGCGGCATCCTGGTGGAGCTCCAGGGCGAGCTGGAGGAAGGCGTGGTGCAGGTCATTGCGGGTATTGGGCTGAATGTACATATGTCCCGGGCTGATGGCGTCGATCAACCCTGGAGCAGCCTCGCCAGGGCCTGCCCTCAAGTCGAGTGGTCGCGCAGCCAGATCGGCGGTGCAATCATCGATGCTGTATTCGATGCTGTCGCGCTGTTCTCGGATATCGGGTTTGCAGATTTTCGGGAGTCCTGGCAGCGTCGCGATGTGTTCATGGGAAAATCGCTCAAGGCCCGGGGCGGTGATGTCGAAGGTGTCGGTTGTGGCATTGATGACGCCGGCAACTATCAAATCCGGACCGAAAACGGGCTTGTTCCGGTGCGCGCAGGGGAAATCAGTCTGCGAGTGGCAAAATGAATCTGTTTATTGACGCGGGTAACACCCGGCTGAAGTGGTGTCTTGCAAACCAGGATGAGGTTCTGGCCTCGGGGACCGGCTCTCTCGAAGACGAGAACCCCCTGGGCATGTCGGGAGAACTGATCGGAAAGGTGGTGTCTGTCGCCATATCCACCGTCGCGTCTGAAGAAAGGCGAACTCATTTGGCGGGCTCCGTCGAGAAGCTGTGTCAGGCGCCGGTTCGCTTTTACTGGTCGGAACAGTCCCGGAATGGCCTCATGAACGCCTACCAGGATGTCTCGAGAATGGGGGCTGATCGGTGGCATGGAATGTACGGTGCCTGGCTCGATCACAGGCAGGGCTTTGCGGTCTTGGACGCAGGCAGTGCCGTTACTGTCGATTATGTTGATCGGCATGGTCAGCATCTGGGTGGTTATATTCTTCCTGGCCTGCAGATGATGCTGCGCAGTCTCCGGACCGATGCCGCCCGGATCTGGTTCGACCCGGACCAGGGGCTGGCAACGGACCCTGGCAAGAGTACCGGAGAGTGCGTGAACCATGGTCTTGCCTGGCTGTCTGCTGCGATGATTGAGCGGGTGATCGCTGACGCCCGAAAACTGTCACTGTCTGAAATTCTGGTTACTGGCGGCGATGCTGACCGGCTTATCGGTCTTGGTCTGCCCGGTATTTCTCGCCCGGATCTTGTGTTGTCGGGACTTCGTGCAATTCATGCGGAGGAAACCTCCGGATGAGGTGGTTGGCGTTGGTGCTGGTGCTGGTGAGTATTGCTATTTATTACCTGCCGGACTTCGTGGGGCCATCGGGCGGCATGGCCAATGTTGCCAGTGGCAGCCTGCCAAGGGTGGCCAGCCTCAAATCGCCGGGGCCGGCAGACTCCGGTGTCGGGCCTGGTGCACCCGCCGACGAATCCGAAATGTCCTGTGCCCGCCTTGGATGGATTGAAACCGCGGAGCGCGCCCGAAGCCTGGTGGGCAGTCAACCTCTCGCGGAGGAGGCGGGTTTCAGGATTGAAGAAGTCGAAAGAGAGCTGGCACCCCTGCACTGGGTTCTTATTCCACCCCAGCCCGAGGCTGTCGCCCTGAGCCAGTTCCGTGACATTCAGAGGCAGGGGATCGACTCCTATCTGGTTACCGAGGGCGAAAACCGCAATGCCATTTCGCTGGGGCTGTTCGAGTCCCGCGAATCTGCAATTTCCGTGCTGGAAGAAAAAAAACGTCAGAATCTTAATGCGGTACTGGTCAACTTCCCCCGAAATCAGATAAGCTACGCGCTCTCTTTTGAGGCGGAACCAGAACTCGCTGAAGAACTGGTTCAGGCGGTGAAAGCGGATTACGGCAGCAATTTTGATTTCGTTGAAATCAGGCCTTGTGAAGGTGTTGCAACGCCAGAAAAAAATCCGTAGTATACCGCCCTCGCTGACGAGGCGAATGTGAGCTGGCGTAGCTCAGTTGGTAGAGCAGCTGA
>NZ_DDOI01000020.1:0-173 GCF_002341575.1 Marinobacter sp. UBA2498
GCCAACAAATGGCCCCACGAACTCTCCGGCGGCATGCAACAACGCCTCGCCATCGCCCAGTCGCTGATCATGCGCCCACGAGTACTCCTGCTGGACGAGCCATTCGGCGCATTGGACCCCGGCATTCGGGGCGACATGCACGATCTGCTATTGAAACTCTGGCAGGAAACCGG
>NZ_DDOI01000020.1:262-912 GCF_002341575.1 Marinobacter sp. UBA2498
TGAAACTCTGGCAGGAAACCGGCACCACCATCTTCATGGTGACCCACGATCTGAAGGAAGGTTTTTACCTGGGCACCCGACTGCTGGTGTTCGACAAGGTGCGCAACGATCCCCATGACCCACAGGCATTTGGTGCCACCATCACCTACGACTTGCCGATCGGGCAGACAGATCGAAAACTGTTCGAAGACATTCACCAGTCGGTCAGCGAGACAGCCCGTAATCAGGCCGCCTGATCTAACGGACAGCTCAATAAAAAAGGTCGCCCCAGGGCGACCTTTTTTTTCACTTTCGCTTGGATCAGTTGCTGGCAACCCGATCCTTCGGCAGCTTGAAGGTCCAGACCATACCGCCCTGGTTGAAGTCCTTCACTACCTTGGCCACTTCGCCACCCCAGAGCGGAACCGCGCCACCCCAGCCGGACGCCACAGAGACGTACTGCTCGCCATCCATGGTCCAGGTGATGGGCGTGCCCACGACACCGGAACCGGTGTTGAAGCGGTAGAGCTCTTCGCCGGTCTTGGCATCAAACGCCTTCAGATGGCCCTCGGGCGTACCGGTGAACACCAGACCACCGGCCGTTGTCATCACGCCACCCCACAGCGGTGCGGTGTTCTCGTAACGCCAGACTTCCTCACCGGTTTTCGGAT
>NZ_DDOI01000020.1:922-9589 GCF_002341575.1 Marinobacter sp. UBA2498
TCTATGGCACGGAGCACGCCGATGTAATCGTCATTAGCTGGCTTGATGGTAAAGCCCGCACCCAGGAAAGCCGCGCCTTTCTTGTAGGAAACTGGCTCGTTCCAGATATCCATGGACCACTCGTTCGAGGGCACGTAGAACAGACCGGTCTGCTGGCTGAAGGCCATGGGCATCCAGTTCTTGCCGCCGAGGAAGGCTGGCTGAGCCAGAACCATTTCACCCTTGCCACCTTCCATATCGGCAGGATTGCCCGGGCGTCCGCCCTCGGTGTAAATCGGACGGCCGGTCTTCGGATCCAGGCCCTCTGCCCAGGTGATCTTGTCCACGAACGGGAAGCCACGAATAAAGTCACCGTTCTCGCGGTTCAGTACGTAGAAGAACCCGTTACGGTCGGCGGTGGCCGCTGCTTTCACGGTTTTACCGTTCTCTTCGTAGTTGAAGGAGATCAGTTCGTTAACACCATCATAGTCCCAGCCATCGTTCGGGGTGGTCTGGAAGTGCCACTTGATGCTGCCGTCGTCCGGATCAATCGCCAGTCGGCTTGAGGAGAACAGGTTGTCGCCGGGGCGCAGGTGCGAGTTCCAGGGCGCCGGGTTACCGGTACCAAAGAACAGGGAATCGGTGTCCGGATCGTAGGTGCCGCCCAGCCAGGTAGCCGCGCCGCCGTTCTTCCACATTTCGCCGGGCCAGGTCACGCCTGCCTTGCCACCGGAAATGCCGTTTTCGATCTTTTTGCCATCCTTGTAGACATAGCCCATATGGCCTTCTACCGTCGGACGGGTCCATACCAGATCACCGGTATTGGCATCGTAGGCTTCCACCTTGCCGACAATACCGAATTCACCACCGGAAACGCCGGTAATGACCTTGCCCTTGATGACCATGGGCGCGGCGGTGATTGCATAACCGGCCTGGTAATCGGCCACCTTCTTGATCCACATCGGCTTGCCGGTGTCCTTGTTCAGGGCAACCAGTTTGGCGTCCAGGGTACCGAAGATCACCTTGTCGCCGTAGATGGCGGCACCGCGGTTCACCACGTCACAGCAGGGCATGATGCCATCGGGCAGACGGGCATCGTACTGCCAGATTTCTTCGCCGGTCCTGGCATCGATGGCATAGATGCGGGAGTAGGAGGCGGTCACGTACATGACGCCGTCCTTGATCAGCGGCTGGGATTCCTGGCCGCGCATTTTTTCGCTGCCGAAGGAGAAAGCCCAGGCCGGCTGCAGATACTGAACGTTGCTGGTGTTCAGATCTTCCAGAATGCTATAGCGCTGTCCCTGGGTACCCATGCCATAGCTGACAATGTCTTCAGGGGTCTTGTGATCGTTGATGATGTCTTCGTCGGTTACCGCATGGGCCCCGTAGGAAACAGCCATGGCCAGGGCGCTGGCCGCAATGCGAATCCCGAACTTGTTGGTTCTCATGGTTGCGCTCTCCAAGTCTCTTGTTTTCAGTTCTCTTGAGTTCGTTTCAGGCCGAACCGGGAACTTTTCCCGCCTCTGATACGATTCTTCGCCTCGGGGGCAAAACCAACAATTGCTCGCCGGAACAGGTTTTCTCATCACTTGGTAGTACGACTACACCGGATCTTCCGGCCCCGGCGTTCGGGGCAAACCCTCAGAGATCCCCTTCAGCCCTGGCGATAGCCTGCTCATCCAGAAATTCCCGGTAATAACCCGGCACGCTGTATCGGAGTTTCTGGCTGGCCATCAGCTCGTTCATCTCGCCGGTCTTCACCAGCCTGTCGATGATGGCTTCAAGGGCATAGCCCAGCTGGCGATGGGTGTGTTTGATCGCCATACCCACATCCCAGACCTGTTTGCCGATACCCGGAAACCCGTTTCCAGCGGCTTCGAACATGGCGTTCTCGGATTTGGCCAGTTCGTGATCGATCTCCGAGCGCATACCCATGACGGCACTTACTTCACCCTTGCGCATGGCCTCGAACGCGTCCGCCACGTTGGTGTAATGGCGAACCTGTTCCCGCATGCGGCCGCCGAACGCGGAGGTCAGATAAAAATCAGGCAAGGTATCTATCTCGACGCCAATACGGTTGTATTGAAAAACCGCCACGGTTTCGACGGCATCGAGCTTTTCGGGGTTGTAGGCAATCTGCCAGGTTTCCTGCTGATAGGGGCCGAACAGAACGACCTGTTCGTTGATGTACTCACCGGTGGAATCCTGCATGTAGGCATAGGTCTTGTCGTAGGGCACCCGGAGCATCACATCCGCAAGCCGCTGTTTGGCCAGGTAGTGCCCTTTCCAGACGTTGTTACGCAAGTCGTCTCCGAGATTCTCGTCGGGGATGATCCAGTGCACCTTGAACTCAACGCTCATTTCCTCGGCAATCCGCCGCCCGAGTTCGATGTCGATACCCATTGGCTCACCATCAACCTCGTAGGAATAAGGCGGGAAATTCTCATAGACACCGACCTTCAGGTAGCCGGAATCCAGGATGATGTCGTAGGTGCGCTCCGCAGGCCGGTTGAGCAATTCGTTCCCGTCGTTAACCTCCTGGGCCAGGACCACCTGGGCGAACAGCAACAGGGCAAGTATTCCAAGTAGACTTTTCATTGTTTTCTCCCTCCTTTTCTCCCAACGACGAAGGGCCGGCACAGGGCCGGCCCGAATTCAGGCGCTCGTTTTGACAGTAGCCGCGCTCATCACTCTGGCTTGGGCAGGGATTCCACATAGGTGCGGATTGCCCACATGGCGTTCTGGTCCATGCTCTTTTTCCAGGACGGCATTCCGCGATCGGTACCGTTCATAACGCGTCCGATGTAGTACTCGTCATCCCACTCGGTCAGTTCGCGAAGATCCGGCGTGAGACCGCCGGACATCGCCCGAATGCCATGGCACGCGGCGCAGTTGCCAGCGTAGGCACTCTCGCCGATTTTCGCGGCCTGGGCGTTGAACTCGCCGAATTCATTGCCCTCGCGGAAGGGGTTCTCGATGCGCACCTCATCGCCCAGCTCCGGCAGGTTGCCCGTATCCACTTCCTGTGGTGTGACATTGCCGTGGGCAATAGCGAAGCCGGCCAGGCCAAACATGGCCGAAGCCACGATGGTTTTGAGTGAAAAGGACATTGCCATTGGTCTTACCTCTGTTATTGGATTCCCCGTGGTTGGCTATTGGATTTGTCAGTTGCCAACTTGCTGACCACCAGTCTAGGAATCCCCATGTCCAATCCGAATGCCACTTTGGGGGTTTTGGCTTAGTTCCTTGGTAGTAGATTTTTGGTCCCCGAGAGGAAATCTCATCCTTTGGTACTGCCTGATTCCTACTTTCTGAATATTTCCGGGCGTTTCCCCCTTCCATAAGCTGGAAGCACAACAACAAACCGGAGAATCCCATGTCTTTTCTGTCCCGGACGGCGGCCACTTCACTGGTAACGCTGGCGCTGACAAGCCCGATAAAGGCGGAATCCCTGGATGTGCAGATCGGCTACCTGCAGTGGGTGCCAGACCAGGGGCCGGTGCTTTCCAATGTGATTCCGGAACCTGAAGACGCCGGTTTGCGAGGGGCTGAACTGGCCATCAACGACAACAGCACAACCGGCAAGTTTCTGGGCCAGGCCTACTCACTCCGGAGTGAGGTTGCCGATTCGGAAGAAGCGGCCATCGCGGCCTTTGATGCCATGCGTGAGAGCGGCATTGAGCTCTTCGTGGTGAACGCTCCGGCCCAGACCTTGAAGACCATCACGGGCAAGAGCGGCGACAACACCCTGGTCTTCAACGCTGGCGCCAAGGACGATGCCCTGCGCACCGGCCAGTGTCACGTGAACCTGCTGCACACCATCCCCAGCTATTCGATGCTCACCGACGCCCTGGGCCAGTGGCTGAATAAGCGACGCTGGGATGAGGTTTTCCTGATTACCGGGCCGACTGAAGCAGACAAGGGCTGGGCCGATGCCTTCCGCCGTTCCGCCAAGCGCTTCGGGCTGGAGATCGTCGAAGACAAGCCCTGGACCTTTGACGCCGACCTGCGCCGTACCGCCTCCAAAGAACTACCGCTGTTCACCCAGGCCAGTGATTATGATGCGGTTGTAGTCGCTGATGTACGGGGCGATTTTGGCGAGTACGTGCCTTTCAACACCTGGCTGCCGCGCCCGGTGGTGGGCACCCAGGGCATGTCACCGGTCACCTGGCATCGGGTGGTGGAAAGCTGGGGTGCCGCGCAACTTCAAAACCGTTTCCGCGAATTGGCTGGGCGGGATATGAACGGTGAAGACTACGCGGCTTGGGCTGCCATTCGGTCAATGGGTACGGCAGTGACCGACCTGAATTCTGCGCACCCCACCGACATCCGAAATTTCCTGTTCAGTGACAAATTCCAGCTGGCCGCGTTCAAGGGCCGCAAACTCACCTTCCGCGACTGGAACGGCCAGCTGAGACAGCCGATTCCACTCGTGCATCCCCGGGGGCTGGTAGCACGAGCTCCTTTTGAAGGCTTCCTGCACCCGAATACCGAAATGGACACCCTCGGCTTCGACAGACCTGAAAGCGAGTGCCGGATTAACGGCTGAGCCCATGCCGGCCAACGTTCAAAACAAAAAGGAGTCACACCATGAAAACCCTGTTCAAACAGACCGCACTGGCCGCCATGATCGGCCTGTCGACACCGGCACTGGCCAGCGTGGCCTATGTGTCCAACGAGAAAGATAACACCCTGTCGGTGATTGATACCGAAACCCAGGAAGTGATTGAAACCATCGACGTCGGCCAGCGGCCCCGGGGCATTCTGCTCTCCAAGGACTATACCAAGCTCTACATCTGCGCCAGCGACGACGACACGGTTCAGGTGCTGGATCTGGCCACCCGCAAGATTGTGGACACCCTGCCTTCCGGTGAAGATCCGGAGCAGTTCGCGCTGCACCCGAATAACAAGCACCTCTACATCGCCAACGAGGACGACGCCATCGTGACGGTGGTGGATGTGGATACCAAGGATGTTCTGGCCCAGATCGATGTGGGCATTGAGCCGGAGGGGATGGCGGTGAGCCCGGACGGCAAGTGGGCGGTAAACACCTCCGAAACCACCAGCATGCTGCACTGGATCAACACCGAGACCTTCGAGATCGAGAAAAACATTGTGGTGGGTCAGCGCCCGCGCCACGTGGAGTTCAGCAAGGACAGCAAGATTGCCTGGGCCTCCGCCGAAATCGGCGGCACCGTGCACATCATCGATGTCGACAACCTGGAGCAGATTCACGAGATGTCCTTCAAGGTGCCTGGCGTTAATCAGGATCGGGTCCAGCCGGTGGGTATTGAACTGACGTCCAATGGCAAATACGCCTTCGTAGCGCTCGGCCCCTCCAATCATGTAGCGGTTGTTGATGCCCAGACCTATGAAGTCCTGGATTACCTGCTGGTGGGCGCCCGGGTGTGGCAGCTGGATCTGGACAAGGACGAGAAGCACCTCTACACCACCAATGGTGTGTCCGGCGATGTATCCGTGATCGATGTGGAAGACCTGAAGGTCATCAAATCCATCAAGGTAGGCCGCTACCCCTGGGGTGTGGTCATCGATCCGACGTCATGACCATCGAAGCGAGCAACCTCAGCTTTCGTTACGGCGACAAGCCGGTGCTCCGGGAGGTCAGCTTTACGCTGACCTCTGGCCGTTTTCACGCGCTGCTCGGGCCCAACGGCGCCGGCAAATCAACCCTGTTTGGTTTGCTCACCCGACTGCTGGCCCTGCAGCAGGGCGAACTCCTGCTGGCCGGGCAGTCCCTGAAAAAACAGCCGGCCGAGGCCATGCGTCAGATCGGCGTCGTATTCCAGCAGAACGCCCTGGACCTTGATCTGACCGTGCGCCAAAACCTGCAATACCACGCCGCGTTGCACGGTCTGTCCCGCAAGGAAGCCAGGGTTCGGGTTGATCGGGAACTGGAACGCTTTAGCCTTGAGGACCGGGCCAACGACGCTGTCCGCCAGCTCAACGGCGGCCATCGTCGGCGAGTGGAAATAGCACGGGCCCTGCTTCACAACCCTTCCCTGTTGTTGCTGGACGAGCCGACGGTGGGCCTGGATGTCGCCAGCCGCAAAGCGCTCAACGAGCACGTGCGAACCCTGTGCGACGAAGACGGACTGACCGTGCTCTGGGCCACGCACCTGATTGAAGAAGTCCGCGCCGACGACCGCGTGCTGATCCTGCATCAGGGCCAGTTGCTCGCCGACGGCAACGGCCAGGCCATCTGCGACGCCGAAGGCACCCGCGACCTGGCTGAAACCTTCCATGCCCTGATCGGAGCCGGCTGATATGAACGCAGCGCACTACTGGCACTGTTTTGTTGGCATCCAGACCCGTGAATGGCTGCGGTTCTGGCAGCAGCGCACTCGCTTTGCCAGCGCCCTGGTCCGGCCACTGCTTTGGCTGGTGGTGTTTGCCGCCGGGTTCCGGGCGGTTCTTGGCATTTCCATCATTCCGCCCTATGAAACCTACATCACCTACGAGACCTACATTGCCCCCGGGCTATGCGGCATGATCATCCTGTTCAACAGCATGCAGGGAGCCCTGTCCATGGTGTACGACCGGGAGCTAGGCAGCATGCGGGTGCTGCTCATGAGCCCCCTGCCCCGGCCGTTCCTGCTGGTCACCAAACTGCTGGCCATGGGCGTGGTGTCCATTGGCCAGGTGTATGTGTTCCTGCTGCTGGCACTGCTGGTGGATGTGGAGCCACCGCTATGGGGTTACCTCGCGGTGTTGCCAGCGCTGATTCTGACCAGTCTGATGCTTGGCGCTCTGGGCCTGCTGATCGCCACCTGGATCAAACAGCTGGAGAACTTCGCCGGGGTGATGAACTTTGTCATTTTCCCGATGTTCTTCATGTCCTCGGCGCTCTATCCGCTCTGGCGCATGAACGAGGCCAGCCCCTGGCTGTACTGGATCTGCCAGTTCAATCCGTTCACCCACGCGGTCGAGGCGATCCGCTTCTCGCTGTACCTGGAGTGGAATCCGATGGCTTACGGGATTACCGCCGGTGTGACGGCGGTGCTAGCGCTACTGGCCACGGCAGGCTTCCGGCCCCAACGCACCAGGATAATTGGGGCTTCCAAGCCGGCTTGATTTGGTGCCAGTGGTCAGCGCGGAGAAGGTTTCCAAAACACGCTCCTTACGGCACATCCCTGTGACGCTTGGGCTCCGCCATCCCTGGCTCCGCACAGTTTTGGAAACCTTCTCCCCGCTGACCACCCATACTCCGTGCAAACCGCCAACACAGGTAGGTCGATGAGATGGTCTCCTCCCCTCCTAATCGGCGTCGCAATGCGCCAGGATAGGGAAGGAGAATTTTCCTATCAGAAACGAGTGGGAGGAGACCATGAGTAAGGTTACAACGGTTGGCATTGATCTCGCAAAGAACACGTTTGTCCTTTTTGGGCTGGGCCCTAAAGGTCACAGCGGGTGGAAGCGCAAAGTGCGCCGCAAGCAGTTGCTGGAGCAGCTGGTGCGTTTGGAGCCTTGCACAGTCGCTCTTGAGGCGTGTGGGAGCTCGCACTATTGGGCTCGCCAGATACGAGCGTTAGGGCATCAGGTTGAGTTGTTACCGCCTCAACATGTGAAGGGCTATCTTCGAGGTCAGAAAAACGATTACAACGATGCTCAGGCCATTGCGGAGGCCAGTGAACATGGGCGAATTCGCCCGGTGCCGATCAAAGAGGTCGAGCAGCAGGATGATCAGATGCTGCACAAGCTGCGCCAGGGCGTGAGCAAGGATCGGGTACGAATCAGCAATCAGCTTCGAGGATTGCTGGCCGAGTACGGTGTGATCATGCCCCAGGGAATAGCGGCGCTGCGCCGGGAGCTGCCACTGGCACTGGAAGACGCTGACAACGGGTTGAGCGAGCGGGCCCGGCAGTTGTTGCACCGCCAGTATCAGCGTTTTCTGGAAGTAGAGCAGGAACTGGCCTGGTACGACCAACAAGTAAAGCAGAGATCGAGACAGGATGAGACCTGTCGGCGCCTGCAAGCGATACCGGGCGTTGGTGAAGTCGTCGCCAGTCTGCTGAAGGGCTGGATGGGTGATGGCCGCCAATTCCGGCGAGGCCGAGACGCTGGCGCAGCGCTGGGCCTGATCCCCCGTCAGAACAGCACCGGGGGCAAAGACGTCTTACTGGGAATCAGCAAGCGAGGCGACCCGTACGTACGCGCCCAACTGGTTCACGGGGCGAGAGCGGTGGTTGCCCGTGCGGACGGGAAAATGGACCGCCTCAGCCGATGGATCCAGCGACTCAAGGCAGAGCGAGGGTTCAACAAGGCAACCGTCGCATTGGCCAACAAGTTGGTTCGCATTGCCTGGGTGATTATCGCCCGAGGCGAGCACTACCAGCCATCGGAGCAACGGCTGGCGGTATGAATAAGTCAGGGATTGACTGAGCTAAATCACCGACGCGACGTCGGAAAGTAAAGCGGTTACCCTTCCCGCAGGTTGCGAGGGTCACAGCAATCGATGGCATAACAGGTCAGACCGGCCTGCCGAAAACCTGACTAATCCAAGGGCCCCAGAGGCCGTTAGGTCGATAAGGACGGCAGGCGCGGATCTTCCATCAAGGCCAGAGGCGACAAAGCCGCCTCATCAAACAGGCCGGATATACGGGCGCAAACCTGTCCCTGACATTGAGTGCTGAGACCTTGCAAACGGGGAGGAGACCATATACGGATTAG
>NZ_DDOI01000132.1:0-197 GCF_002341575.1 Marinobacter sp. UBA2498
AAATGAACACCCGCCTGCAGGTAGAGCATCCGGTCACCGAACTCATTACCGGCCAGGACTTGGTCGCCTGGCAGCTCAACGTGGCTGAGGGACGCCCGCTACCGCTCGGCCAGGACGATATTCACCTGAATGGCCATGCCATTGAGGTTCGACTCTATGCAGAAGACCCTGCCCACGGATTCACACCCCAGACCGGA
>NZ_DDOI01000132.1:411-2669 GCF_002341575.1 Marinobacter sp. UBA2498
GGTTTGATACCGGGGTACGATCTGGAGATGCTATCACTCCCCACTACGACCCGATGCTGGCAAAAGTAATTGCCTGGGGCCAAAACCGGGATGAAGCCCGCCGGCGGCTGATCCGCTCGCTTGAGGACACAACCGTGTTCGGCGTGACCACCAACCGCCATTTCCTGAGCCGGATTATCGCAGACGAGACTTTCGGGGCCGGCGGGGCGACCACGGCCTTCCTGCAGCAGGCCTTCAAGGACGATCCGTCCCTTCAGCCGCAAAACCTGACCATTCGCCAGTTGGCCCTGGCCGCCTGCGTGCTCGACCATGACATTTCGGGCCAGAGCGCCTGGAGCAATGCGCCGGCCACCATGACCCCCATCAAGCTGGAAACCGGCGACACCACTGTCGAGCTACTGGTGACCCGCAGCGGCAGCCGGTTGTCTGTCAGTATGGGCGAAACCCGGCATTCCCTGGTACTTGAGAGCCAGAGGGATGGCCATTTGTGCATTATCGACAGCGGCGTTCGTCAGGCCTGCCAATATCACCGCCAGGGCGATTCCCTATATTTGCAGGCGTTCGGGCAATCCTGGTCGGTGCGCGATGTTACCCACCAACCAGCCAGGACTGCTGGTGGCGCGGGCAGCGGTCGCATCCAGGCGACCATGGATGGTGCCATCATTGATGTGTTAGTTGAAGCTGGTCAGAGCGTTCACCAGGGCGATACGCTGGTGATACTGGAAGCCATGAAGATGGAGCATCCGGTAAAAGCAGACCGCGACGGCAGAGTCGCCGAGATTCTTGCGAGCAAAGGCGACCAGGTAAAACGCAGTCAGTTACTGGTCCAGATAACCGCCAACGAGACGGCCGAACAGGAGAACGAGGCATGAGTACCATGCGTGATCGTACCGTTTTTATCACCGGCGCCAGCCGTGGCATCGGCCGGGCCATCGCCCTCGCCGCCGCCCGTCAGGGCGCGAACGTAGTGATTGCCGCCAAATCAGACACGCCTCATCCGAAGCTGCCAGGCACGATCCATACGGTGGCGGAGGAAGTTCGGGATGCTGGAGGCAAAGCGCTACCGCTGGTTCTGGATGTCCGGGATGAAAAGCAGATCCGCCAGCGCATTGATGAGGCCGGCGAGCATTTTGGCGGCATCGACGCACTGGTAAACAACGCAGGCGCCATTCGGCTAACCGGTGTGGAAAACCTTAAGGTCAGCCGGTACGACCTGATGCATCAGGTCAATGCCCGGGCCGTCATGGCCTGCAGCCAGGCCGCACTGCCCTGGCTGAAACAGTCGGACCGGGCTCACATCCTGAGCCTGTCGCCGCCTCTGAATCTGAATACCCGGTGGTTCGCCCAATATGGCCCCTATACCACCACAAAATACGCCATGACCATGCTGAGCCTGGGCATGGCGGAGGAGTTCAGGCGGTACGGCATTGCGGTTAACACGCTGTGGCCGAAAACGCTGATTGCCACGGCAGCCATCGAATTTGAAGTTGGCGGGCCCCAGATGATGGCCCAGGGCAGGAAGCCGGACATCATGGCCGATGCCGCTGTCAGCATCCTCAACCGGTCGTCTGAGACTATGACTGGTCAGACCCTGATCGACGAGGAGCTGCTACGGCAGGACGGTATCACCGACTTCGATCATTACCGGTATGAGCCGGGCGATAAGCCCCTGATGCCGGACCTGTTTCTGGACTGAACCCGAGGCATGCGTTGTTCCGGGCTCAACGTCCACACAATAAAAGGGACCAATGGAAACACCATGAGCCAAGACAACGTATCCGCACTGGACATTGCCCGCAGCCTGCCCGGAATATTCCGGCGTTTGCCGGCCATAACCCGGGGGCTGTATTACTATGCCCTGAAAAACGAGAACCGTGAGCTTACGCTCGGCACACTCATCGAGAACAACGCCCGGAACCTGGGCAGCCGGCCCGCCATTCTGTTTGAAGACCGCTCGATCACATGGAGCGAATTGAATGGCTGGGCCAACCGCATCGCCCGCTACCTGCAGGACCAGGGGCTTGCCAAAGGGGATGCCATTGCGATCTTCCTTGAAAACCGCCCCGAATTGCTGGCCGTGGTAGCCGGCGCAGCCAAACTCGGGGTCGCCTGCGCCATGCTCAACACCTCCCAGAGAGGCAAGGTACTCGAACACAGCATCAACCTGATCGAGCCCAAAATGGTGGTGGTTGGCGAGGAACTGATCGAAGCGTTCGACGGCATAAAGACAGATCTCAAGACCGCCCATCCCCAGCCAT
>NZ_DDOI01000068.1:0-268 GCF_002341575.1 Marinobacter sp. UBA2498
GTGAGACCCTGGCGTCCTCCATGGCGTCTGCTGTCCAGAACAAAGAGCCCTGGTTCGGCTACTACTGGGGCCCGACCGTTCCCCTCGGCAAGTACGACATGACCCGGGTAGATCTCGGCGACATCAAGCCGGACGTGCACCAGAAGAACCAGACACAGGATGTCGACAATCCGGGCGTATCCGACTTCCCGGCGGCAACGGTTCTGACGTCGATCACTACCAGCTTCAAAGAGCGCGAGCCGGAAGTGGCCGAGATGCTCAGCAAGCT
>NZ_DDOI01000068.1:324-5241 GCF_002341575.1 Marinobacter sp. UBA2498
GAGACCATGAGCAGCATCCTGGCCTGGATGGACTCCAACAATGCCTCGGGCGAAGAAGCTGCGGTTTACTACCTCAGCAACAACAGCGACGAGTGGTCAACCTGGCTGAACGACTCCGCGCGTGAGCGTCTGGCCAACGTTCTTAACTGATTGACCTGCCCCTCCCGGGGCATCCTTCGCGATGCCCCGGGTCGTTTCCCGAAAACCGTTCTGATTCCAGACGTGCGCAGGAGAGACTGACCGCCCATGGCAACCTACGATTCCCTTTTTTCATCGCTCGGCCTTGAGCAATGGTGCTCGGAAGGCAAAAGCAGCGGCCCCATGTCGATGGCCGACCTGCTGAATAAAACCAAGGGAGAGAGCGCCGAACCGGCCTCTATATGGGAACTCCCGTTTCCGTCCATGGACGCCCTGAACGAATCCTGCTCCGCCTTCCCCCAGTCCCGGGAACTTACCAAGGGCCTGGAACAGGGATTTCTGGCAATAAAGGACAGCCTGAGCCTGGTTCTCGATCCATTGACCCAGCCTCTCAGCTGGTTCCTGGATGGGGCACTTTACGCCATGCTGAACACGCCCTGGTGGATCGTGATTCCACTGTTACTGGCGGTTGTTTACGTGGTCACCAAATCCTGGAAACTGATGCTCTTTGTAGGCGGCAGTATCGTGCTGCTGGCCTTCATCGACCATTATGATTACGCCATGCAAACACTGGCGATCATTTTTGTATGTGCCTTCCTCTGTGTCTTGCTGGGGGTACCCATAGGCATCGCCATGGCACGCAGCAATTCCCTGCAACGGATGATCATACCGGTGCTGGACATGCTGCAGACGCTGCCACCTTTTGTGTATCTGATTCCGCTTATCTTCCTGTTCAGTGTTACCGAATCAAAGCTGTACGGCATCGCCATCATCCTCTACGCGATTGTTCCTGTGATCCGGCTGACGAACCTGGGCATCCGGCTGGTAGACAAGGACGTGATTGAGGCCGCAGACGCCTTTGGCATGACGCCCCGACAGAAACTCTACAAGGTGCAGATCCCGTTGGCGCTACCCAACATCATGGCAGGGGTTAACCAGACCATCATGATGAGTCTTGCCATGGTTGTTATCGCATCCCTGGTTTCCGCGCCCGGGCTTGGCGTTCTGGTCCTGCGGGGCATCCGTAATCTGGAACTGGGTGTTGGCCTGGTATCCGGCCTTGGCATCGTGATCCTGGCGGTTATTCTCGACAGGGTAACCAAGGCGTCCCTGGCACGAATTAACGTCTCCCAGAAGCAGTGAGGAAAGCCCCCATGGCGAAAGACATCAAGATTTCGATCCGGAACCTTTACAAGATCTTCGGCCCGACCCCGGATGTTGCCCTGGAGTATGTTCGCAAGGGCATGGGCAAAGCCGATCTGCTGGAGCAGCAGCGACACGTACTCGGTCTGCGTGATATCAACGTGGACATCCACGATGGCGAGATCACGGTCATCATGGGCCTTTCCGGCTCCGGAAAGTCCACACTCATCCGGCACCTGAACCGACTGATCGACCCCACGGCCGGCGAAATCCGTGTCGATGGCGAAGACATCATGAGCTACAGCGAAGAGCAGCTGCGAAAGCTTCGCCGCGAGCGGATGTCGATGGTGTTCCAGAAGTTTGCCCTGCTGCCCCACAAAACCGTGCTCGAGAACGCCGGCATGGCCAAGGACATTCGCGGCTATACGACATCGGACTTTGAGGCCGACGCCCGAAAATGGCTCGCGCGGGTTGGTCTGGAGGGTAACGAATACCAGTATCCACACCAGCTGTCCGGTGGCATGCAACAGCGGGTGGGCATCGCCCGAGCCCTGGTGTCCGACGCCCCGATCATGTTGATGGACGAAGCTTTCTCGGCACTGGATCCGCTGATTCGGTCCGATATGCAGGACCTGTTGCTGGAGCTCCAGGAAGAACTGCAGAAAACCATCGTGTTCATCACCCATGATCTTGATGAGGCCTTGAAACTGGCCGACCACCTGGTCATCCTGAAAGATGGCGAAGTAGTGCAGCAGGGAGATCCCCAGGAAATCCTGCTCAATCCCGGCGATCCCTACATCGTCGACTTCATCAGCGATATCAATCGGGCACGGGTGCTGAGGGTACGATCGGTCATGAGTCCCCCGGATGACGGTGACTCCACGTTCGCCGGTGACATCTCGGAAAAGGACAACCTTGAAACGGTACTGCTGAAATCCGACGGGGATATGTCTCTGAATTTCCGGGTAGTCCGGGACGATCAGCACGTGGGCACCCTGCACATGAAAGACCTCGCCCGGGCGCTGGTGCCGACCGCCGCGTCGGCTGACAGGAACAAAACCGCAGCCTAGGGGCTTTTAGCCATTACAAAACCGCGACCAGGGTCTATGCTTCAGGGAGAGCCGACGTCATCGGCATCCCGGTTTTATCACCATGGCAAAAACCCTGGTTCTTTCCATCGCGCTCTTTCTTGCCGCCTGCTCGCAGCCAGAGGACCCGCCACCGCTGGTTCCTGAAACAGCGGCAAAGGCAACGAAGACCGCTCCCGCTGCGCCGGCTCCCACAGAGCCGCGCCATGCCGTCGTCATTGCCGCTGATCCCTGGTGTCCTCACAATTGTGAAGCCGGCTCCGAGCACGAAGGCTATATGATAGATATTGCCAGGGAGGCGTTCGGACTCGCCGGTATCGATGTCGAGTACGTGAACATGAGCTGGGCACGGGCCCTGCAACAGGCCCGGGACGGGTATATTGATGCGGTTGTAGGAGCCCTTCCGGGGGATGCGCCGGACTTCGTGTTTCCGGACGCCGCTACTGGTTACTCGACGATCGCGCTTTATACCCACCCTGACAACAACTGGCAGTACGCTGGCATCGACTCACTCAGCCAATCCAAGCTGCTGGCGATCAACGGCTACGCTTACTCACCGGAACTGGACAGCTATATCGAGAAGTACCAGGACGATCCGGAGCGGGTCTGGGTGCTGTCCGGGCCGGCACCACTGAGCCGGGCAATCGAACTCCTGCACCAGCAGCGCTCTGACGTATTCCCGGAAGACCGCTATGTGATGCAGTGGCAACTGGAGCAGGAGAACAACACGGAAAGCCTGCGAATGGCCGCGGTGATCCACGAGTCGCCGATCTACGTTGCATTTTCACCGATCGGCCGTGATTCCGCCCAGCTCGCAGCGCTCCTGTCAGAGGGAGCGAGAGCCCTGCAAAGCAGTGGGCGGGTGGCAGAGATCCTGACGCGCTATGGACTGTCGTGGTCAGACTGAAACGCCCGGATAGACTCACCGCCCGGTGTCGACAACAGCAGTTGGCCCTGCTGCCCGATCCGCACTGAATTCACCTGGTCCAGCAGGTTCAGAAACCGCTCCTCCTGATTCATCAGCGCGGGCGCACAGGCCATCCGTGTTGATGCCAGTGGGCCTATAGCCATGCCCTCTCCCCTGAGTTCATAGGTGCCAGTGTATCGGTTGCAAGACGCCCTGCCCGCGATCCGATTGCCCTCAAGAAACTCGATCGTGATCCGGGACCGATCGATGATGCCTGCGCCCGCAAGATCCTCAACAACCCAGATTGCGCCCCGTAACAGACGCTGGCGATCACCACCACATCCCCTGAACTCATCATCACCGACCTGCAGGCGCACCTGCGCGGGATATTGAGCCCTGGACATGCTGTCGTCACAGAGCTGACGGGCGACTGTCAGGGTAATGGGGAGATCTGCCAGCGTCGCCACAAATGTCCGCCCATGCCGGTTGGCTGTTTTGACTTCAACCGGTACCCGACGGGTTCCCTGTTCCTCGAAAGGCCGTGTTATCAAGAGCTCACCGCCTTCGAGCGTCGCGTGCCAGAAAGGCTCATTCCCCCGCGCCTCAAACGGCATTTCCAGATCGCCTGGCTGCAAACACTCCGGATAGGTTTGCCCCTTCACTGTCAGGGTCGCTTTTTCACCCTTGCTCCAGAACCGCGTCTGGTCGTCGCCGGGGGCTACGTACAATGCGCCCGAGGCACTTACCTCCGGCTTGAGCAGAATACGTCGATCCAGATAGTCGACGCTGATCAGATCGCTGTCGTCCGTGCCGGAGACGGCAATATCGAGTTGCCCGCAAGCATAGCTCGCGGAAACCGGCTGACTGGTTTTGGATAGAGAGGAGCAGGCGGAGATGGCAAGGCTCGCCGCAGTGACGACGGACAACATCAAAACTCGTCGTGAGTGCATGGTCAGTTCCCTTGTTTGAGCGTCTTTTCGGCCTACAGTTTAGAACCCAACGACCGATGAGGCCACCATGGGCATCTGATGGGTCTTCTTATACCGCCCCACCGGCAGTATGCTAGAACGCTGGACCAAGGAGACACCCCATGGCACTGAAACTTTACCAATTTGCCATTTCCCACTACTGCGAAAAAATACGCTGGGCCCTGGACTACAAGGGGCTCAACTACGAAACGGTGAACCTGCTGCCGGGACAACATGTGAAAACCATCCGGAAACTGACGGGTGAAGCCTCCTCTGTGCCGGTGCTGGACCATGACGGCCACGTGGTTCAGGGCTCAGCGGCCATTCTGGATTACCTGGACCAGACGTTTCCCGAGCACCCGCTGACACCGGCAGACCCGGACGTTCGTGAGCAGGCGCTGGCCTGGGAGCGCCGGCTTGACGAGGAAGCGGGGCCGGCTATCCGCTGCTATTCCTACCACCACTTCCTGCAGCGCCCCAAAATTGTGGTGCCCATGCTGGCCGCGGGAACGCCTTTCTATAACCGGATACTGCTCAGCCTTGCTTTCAGCCGGGTTGATGAAGTCATGCGTCAGTGGATGAAGATCAACGAAAAAACCTCTGAAAAGTCCCGCCAGGTCATGGAAGAGTTGCTCACCGAGCTGGCTGCCATCTACGCCGAAAGGCCTTTCCT
>NZ_DDOI01000068.1:5315-5890 GCF_002341575.1 Marinobacter sp. UBA2498
ACGCCGAAAGGCCTTTCCTGGCCGGCGACCAGTTTTCGCGCGCAGACCTGACCGCAGCCGCCCTGTTTGCACCCATGTTCCAGCCCGCACAGTATCCGGTGCCATGGCCGAAAACTGCGCGAATTCCCAAAGACATCAAACATTGGCTGGACCAGTGGCAGCCACAGATCCGGGCTCTGGAAAAAGTGTACGAAGACAACCGTCGGCCAGGCTGAGTACCGGATTGTCGGAATCCGTTAGCCAATCTGGCGTGAACCGACATTCCGGTTTCCGGGTTACGTGCCAGAATAAACGGACTTGATGAGGAAACCGGCAGAAACCCGATGGCTTTGACCGACATGATACTGGCCGTACTGGAAGACAGCGGCCTGCTTTCTCTCTGGGCGATGGCTGCGCCTTGGCTGGCGCTGGATGAACGCCAACTGATCTTTGTGATTGCAACACCGGTTTTTGTGGGCGTTACCCTGTGGGAATACCTGAAGATTCGCCACGATCCGCAGCTGATGGATACCCGTGAGGCGGTCAGAAACTTTGTCCTGGGCGCCGGCTATCAGGTGACCGAACTGCTCTTCGCG
>NZ_DDOI01000068.1:5920-14114 GCF_002341575.1 Marinobacter sp. UBA2498
TTCGCGGGCCTCATTGCCTTCCCTGTCTATGCCCTGTGCTACCACTACCGGCTGTTTGATCTGGAATTGAACGGATTCACCGTGCTGCTGGCTTTTCTGGGCGTGGACTTCTGTTTCTACTGGATGCACAGGGCCAGTCACAGGGTGCGCTGGTTCTGGGCGGCCCATGTGGTTCACCATTCCTCCGAGCGGATGAACTTCTCCACTGCCATGCGCCAGAATGCCACCAACATTTTCAACGGCATGTGGGTGTTCTACCTGCCCCTGGCCCTGCTGGGACTCAATCCTGTCTGGATCGGCGTAGCCTATGCCCTGTCGCTGGTCTACCAGTTCTTTATTCACACCACACTGGTCGGGAAGCTGCCCGACTGGGTCGAACTGGTGTTCAACACGCCCAGCCATCACCGCGTCCATCATGGCCGAAATCCCGGCTACATCGACCGTAATTACGGCGGCACGCTGATAGTGTGGGATCGCCTGTTCGGCACGTTTGTCGATGAAAATGCCCAGGATCCGCCCGAATACGGCATCACCCGGCCTGTTCGCTCCAGTAACCTGATTGTGCTCTGGACCCACGAATACGTGGACCTGTTCCGCGACATGGCACAGCCCGGCGGATTATTGTCTCGCCTTACCCATCTATGGAAACCGCCGGAGTGGCAACGCCCGGCTGCGGAGAAAAACAACAAGGAACCGGGTCGTGACAACGAACGAACACCCTCTGACGCTGAGCAGTGGTGATGACCACAGTATAGCCGGAACAGTCTTTACCCCGACGGCTCCCACCGGCCTTCTGATCATCAGCCACGGCATGGCCGAGCATGGCGACCGTTACCAGTCCCTCGCTCGCTGGCTCTGCGAACGCGGCATGGCCGTTATCACCTTTCACCACCGGGGCCATGGCCCGAATTCAGGAGTCGAGAACCTGGGGCACTATGCGGACCAGAACGGCTGGGCCAGCGTGTTGGCCGACCTGCACCAGGTGGTCCAACACGCCCGTTCACAGTTTCCCGGGCTGCCGGTCAACCTGCTGGGCCACAGCATGGGCTCGTTCATTGCCCAGGGTTACGCCCAGAGGCACGGTGATTCCCTGGATACCCTGATCCTGAGCGCCACCAACCGGATTGATCGAGGCCAGCTATTGGCATCCCGGGCCCTGATCGGCCTGATCCGACTGCTCCGGGGCAAGCGGCACCGCAGCCCGTTGATTACCCGCATGACGTTTGAGCAGTTCAATCGCCGGTTCCGCCCCAACCGGACCCATGCCGATTGGCTCAGCCGCGATCCGCACCAGGTTGACGCCTACGTTGCCGATCCGCTTTGCGGGTTCCAATGCTCAACCGGGCTCTGGCTGGATTTTATCGGCGGCATGCTGGCCATTAAACCGCCGACCTGGCGCAAAGACCTGCCTGTGCACCTGTTCTCTGGAACGGCGGACGCGGTTGGTGAAATGGGTCGCGGCGTGCGCCAGCACTTTCAGGCCATTCGAGAGGCGGGTGTTGGCCATGTGACCCTGAGGTTGTTTGAGGGCGGGCGCCATGAGATGCTCAACGAAACCAACCGGGACGAGGTGTGGCAATACTTGCATTCCCTGTGCCTGCATAGGGACAATGCGTCTGCCCAATCAACCGCCGAACAGAAAGCCCTGCTCCATGCCAGAGCCCCATGAACGCCGCACCAGAATCTGCCACCCAATAACCCGGGCTTTCGCCTGCCTGTGCGTGTTGTTCAGTTTTGCTTCCGGAGCCATCGCCGGCGAAGTCAGTATTGGTGTGGCCGCAAACTTCACCGACACCACCCGGGAACTGACCAGGCACTTTGAAGCGGAAACCGGTCACCGGGTATCCGCCAGCTTTGGCTCTACCGGCAAACTTTACGCCCAGATCAGGAACGGCGCGCCCTTCGACGTATTCATGGCGGCCGACGTGCTCAGGCCAGAGCTGATCGAAGAGGCCCAGGCCGGGGTCAACGGAACCCGCTTTACCTATGCCCGGGGCAAGCTGGTGCTCTGGAGTCCGGCGCCCGATGCATTTGAGGATGCCCCGCGCTATCTGGAGCAGCAACCCTTCGCCAGACTGGCCATCGCCAACCCGAAAACCGCACCCTATGGCCTGGCTGCCCAGCAGGTTCTTGAGCACATCGGCCAATGGCAAACGTTGCAACCGAAACTGGTCCGCGGTGATTCCATAGCCCAGACGTTCCAGTTTGTTGTCAGTCGCAATGCCCAGGCCGGTTTCGTGGCCGCTTCCCAGGTGAAAGTCTGGGACGAGGATGCCGGCACCCTATGGCAGGTGCCTCAGGCCTATTACCAGCCCATTGACCAGCAGGCCATCCTGCTGAACCGGGGCGCCAGCAATGAAGCAGCCCGCGCCTGGATGGATTTCCTGAAATCCGATACGGCCATCGGCATCATCCGGAGCTATGGTTACGACCAAGGACATGACGCGATCAACTGATGTTTGAAACCTACTGGGATCCAGTCTGGCTGACCCTGAAACTGGCCACGACAACCACTCTGCTGCTGTTGCTGATAGGCACGCCCATCGCCTGGTGGCTCGCCCGAACCCGGCACTGGCTGCGCCAGCCGGTGGCGGCCGTGGTCGCGCTGCCTCTGGTTCTGCCGCCCACGGTCCTTGGCTTTTACCTGCTGCTGGTGATGGGGCCGGAAGGCTGGGTTGGCCAGGTCACCCAGTCGCTCGGCATCGGGCTGTTGCCGTTTACCTTCGAGGGTCTGGTGGTGGCTTCCGTGATCTATTCCCTGCCGTTTACGGTGCAACCGCTGCAGAATGCCTTCGAGTCGGTTGGCGACCGTTTCCTCGAGGTCGCTGCCACGCTTCGCGCCGCGCCCTGGGATCGCTTCCTGTTTGTTGCCGTGCCCCTTGCCCGCAACGGTTTCCTCACTGCCGCCGTACTGACCTTCGCCCATACCATTGGCGAGTTCGGCGTGATTCTGATGATCGGGGGTAACATTCCCGGGGAAACCAAAGTTCTCTCCGTTGCTATCTATGACCACGTGGAATCCCTCGAATACACCGAGGCACACTGGCTTTCTGCCGGCATGGTGGTGTTCTCCTTCGTGGTTCTGGTCACCCTCTACGCTCTCAACGGTAAGGCCCGGTCGGGAGCACTGAGATGAGCGAAAAGAAAAGCATCTCTGCCCGCTTCCGTTGCGCGTTTCCCGGGTTTGGTCTGGACGTTGACCTGACCCTGCCCGGCACGGGCATCACCGCCCTGTTCGGGCATTCCGGCTGCGGCAAGACCACTGTTTTGCGCTGTATGGCGGGCCTTCACCGCGCAGAGGGAGCCATGACCGTTCTCGACGAACACTGGCAAAGCGCTGATACTTTCCTGCCGGTTCATAAACGTCCCCTCGCCTATGTATTCCAGGAAACCCACCTGTTTCCCCATCTGACCGTGCGCAAGAATCTTGAATTCGGATACCGGCGTATTCCGGCCACGGACCGGCAGATCGGGTTTGACGAGGCAGTGAACTGGCTGGGACTCGGCGGCCACCTGGACCGTATGCCCGCAGGCCTGTCCGGGGGCGAGCGCCAGCGGGTAGCGATAGCCCGCGCGCTGCTGACCAGTCCCCGGCTGTTACTTATGGACGAACCGATGTCAGCCCTGGACAAAGCCAGCAAACACGACATCCTGCCCTATCTGGAGCGTCTTAGGGACGCCCTGGCCATCCCGATCGTATATGTCTCCCACTCTACCGCAGAGGTGGCCCGGCTCGCCGACCATCTGGTGGTCATGGAGGACGGCAAGGTGTTAGCCAGCGGGCCGACCCGGGAGACACTTGCACGCATGGATAACCCGTTCCGTCTCGAGGACGACGCGGGCGTGCTTGTGGAGGGGACAATAAGAGAACTGGATCAGCGCTGGCACCTGGCGCGCTTTGAGTTCGACGGTGGCTCCCTGTGGCTGCGCCGGGACAACGGCATGAAAATCGGGGATCGGGTCCGGATCCAGTTGCTGTCCCGGGACATCAGCCTGGCTCTGGAAGAGAACCCTGACCAGAGCATCCAGAACCTGGTTCCGGCAACCATTGACCGGATTGAGCCGGACGTTACCCCCGGCGTCAGTATCGTCCGCCTGCTCGCCGGACCCACACCGGTCATGTCCCGACTGACCACCCGGGCTGTTGACCAGCTGGCTCTGGAACCCGGCCGGCAGGTGTGGATGCAGATCAAGTCCGTGGCCCTGGCCGACTGACACCGGCGCCCCTGCCCCAACCAGAAAGGCCGCTGATATCAGCGGCCTTTCTTGCTACATCGATGCTCTGCTATACGGAGACTCAGCGGGTGCCGTACACCACCATCGTTTTGCCCTTGACCCGAACCAGGCCCTGATCTTCCAGGGTCTTCAGAACCCGTCCAACCATCTCCCGGGAACAACCCACGATACGGCCGATTTCCTGGCGGGTAATCTTGATCTGCATGCCGTCCGGGTGGGTCATGGCATCCGGTTCCTTGCAGAGATCCAGCAGGGTGCGGGCGACCCGACCGGTCACATCCAGGAACGCGAGATCACCCACCTTGCGCGTGGTCTGGCGGAGGCGGGAAGCCATCTGCTCACCAATGAAATACAGAACCCTGGGATCCTGCTGGGCAATCTCACGGAATTTGGTGTAGCTGATCTCCGCCACTTCGCACTCGGTCTTGGCCTTTACCCAGGCGCTGCGGGAATCCATGTTGTCGAACAGTCCCATTTCACCGAAAAAGTCACCGGCGTTCAGGTAGGCCATGATCATCTCGCGACCATCGTCGTCTTCAATGATAACCGTCACCGAGCCTTTGACGATGTAGAACAGGGAATCGCTCTTGTCCCCGGCATAGATAATCGTGCTCTTGGCTGGGTAACGGCGGCGATGGCACTGCGAAAGGAAATAGTCGAGATGCTTTGTTTTCTGCTCAACCGGCTTGACGATAGTGGCCATAATGCGAGTCGTGCCTCCTCAGATACTGGCGGGTCCCAATGTTTGTTATGCACCCGGCTTTCCTTGCGGGTTCGTTCTTTTTTACTGCAAAACTGCGCAACTTATAACAAGAAGGTCTGTTGCGGGCAACCGGAAAGAGTATACAACATGTATCCGAGATCGGCCTGCCTGGCGAAGCCGGTTGTGCTAGCATCCGGCCACAGGTCATCTTTATCGGGGCCAACACACCAGTTGGTCCCGCGTCATCACAACGGAGAGTCGTCCCATGAAAGCAACCGTAGACTGGACCGGCAACGCCAGTTTCAAAGCCACCAGCGGCAGTGGCCACAGCGTGCAGCTTGATGGCCCGCCAGACCACGGCGGTGAGAACCTGGGCCCGCGCCCCATGGAAATGCTGCTGATGGGGCTCGGAGGCTGTTCGGCGTTCGACGTCATGAGCATCCTGAAGAAAAGCCGCCAGGACGTGACCGCTTGCCACGCCGAGCTCGAAGCAGAGCGGGCCGACGCGGTTCCGGCGGTGTTTACACGCATTCACCTGCACTTCGTAGTAACCGGAAACAGCCTGAAAGACAATCTGGTCAAGCGGGCCGTGGGCCTTTCGGCAGAAAAGTACTGCTCCGCATCTATCATGCTTGAGAAGGCCGGCGTCGAGATCAGTCACAGCTACGAGGTTCACCAGGCGTCATAACACGTGTGAGAAATCTCGCCAGGGCCGCTCATGGACCGATTCCCCGGGCCGGATGCAGGGGAAATCACGAATGCTAAAATGTCATTGCGAATACTATTCAACGTCACTTGCGGTGTGCATAATACGCACCCTCTCCGCCGGTCTGCGCAAAAGGTGAACAACCCGGTCAGTAGTCGGTGGCGGCCTCGGCAGAGCTCAGCAATGCAGCTCTGCAGTCATTCATCTCCACGATCCGGAGGGGCTGAGCATGGAATCAAAACTCCAGCTGCATGGTTTCAACAACCTGACCAAATCCCTGAGCTTTAACATCTACGACATCTGTTATGCGCAGACCGAAGAACAACGCAAGGCCTATATCGACTACATCGACGAGATGTACAACGCCGAGCGCCTGACCCAGATTCTGACCGACGTCGTCAAGATTATCGGCGCCAACGTTCTTAACATCGCGCGTCAGGACTACGAGCCCCATGGCGCATCTGTCACCATGCTGATCGCCGAGCACGAGCTCACCAATGGCGAAGAGCCCGACAACGAAGAGTCTCCCGGACCGCTGCCGGATACCATCGTGGCCCACCTGGACAAGAGTCACGTCACGGTGCACACCTACCCGGAAAGCCATCCCCACGATGGCGTGAGCACCTTCCGCGCTGACATCGACGTATCCACCTGTGGCCTGATCTCACCGCTGAAAGTGCTGAACTACCTGATCCACAGCTTTGATTCTGATGTCGTTACCGTGGACTACCGGGTTCGCGGCTTTACCCGTGATGTGGACGGCACCAAGCACTACATTGATCACGATATCAATTCGATCCAGAACTACCTGACCGAAGATACCCAGAACGCGTATCAGATGATCGATGTGAACGTGTACCAGGAGAACCTGTTCCACACCAAGATGATGCTGAAGAACTTCAACCTCGATAACTATGTGTTCGGGGTGAACGCCGGTGATCTTGATCCCGCCGAAGCGCAGTCCATCGAGGACCGTCTGCGTCGGGAAATGCTGGAAATCTTCTATTCCCGCAACGTCGAATGATCGCCTCCTGTGGCGCCCCGCCCGGGGCGTCACGGGTCCTTCAGTTTTTTTGATGTCACCCCCCAGATTTCTGCGTTTTATTCTCTCCTCCCATCCCGTTTAAATAGAGCCAAGAGCTAACGAGAGGAGGACATCATGACCCTGCGCTCCCTGAAACAGATCATACCCGCCCTGGAAACGTCCGACGGTGCCGGCGTGCGCATCAAGCGTTCCATTGGCCAGCAACAGAACATTCGCCTTGACCCGTTCCTGATGCTGGACGAGTTTGGTTCCGCCGAGGCCGCCGACTATATCGCAGGCTTCCCCTCGCACCCCCATCGGGGGTTCGAAACCGTGACCTATATGATCGAGGGGCACATGCTGCATGAAGATCATCTCGGAAACCGGGGCGACCTGCGCAATGGTGGTGTGCAATGGATGACCGCCGGTCGCGGCATCATCCATTCGGAGATGCCCCAGCAGGAAGAAGGCGTGATGCGCGGTTTTCAGCTCTGGCTGAACCTGCCAGCGGCGGAAAAAATGACGAAGGCCGGCTACCGGGACATCCAGCCGGAAGAGATTCCGGAGCTTGCCTTCGACGGTGGCAAACTGAAGCTCATTGCCGGCTCATTACAGATCGATGGCCAGGCCCATGCAGGGGCGATGCCCGATCGCACCACCCAGCCGATCTACGCGGATATTCACCTGGCATCCGATGGGAGCCTGAGACTGCTCCTTCCGGAAGGCCACAACGCCATGCTCTATCTTTACGAGGGTAGCGCGAGCCTGGGGGAAAGCTCGCTGCAGCGAAGCGCCGCCAACGTTCTTTCCGACGACGGCGACCAGATCGAACTCCATGCGGGGCAAGCCGGAGCGCGACTCCTGCTGATTGCCGGCAAACCGATCGGCGAGCCGGTGGTCCAGTATGGTCCGTTTGTGATGAATACCCGAGAAGAGATCGAACAGACGCTCCGGGATTACCGGGATGGACGCCTGACGGCCTGACGGCCTCAGGCAAACGGCTTTCTTGCCATCAGCCGCTGCACCATCGGCCGTACGATCAGGTCCATGGCCAGCGGCATTTTTGTGCCCGGAACCACCAGGGTGTCGTGTCTCGACAGGCTGCTGCCTGCAATCACCTGCAGCAGATAGGGAAAGTCCACCTCTGACTGATCCCGGAACCGGATCACCAGCATGCTTTCGTCCTCAGTGGGAACTTCCCGGACGACAAAGGGGTTGGAAGTATCGACCAGGGGAATGCGCTGGAAATTGATGTGGGTGTGCGAGAATTGGGGCACGATGTCGTGCACATAGTCATCCATGCGGTTGATGATAGTTTCCACCACCGCCTCCTGGCTGTAGCCCCGCTTGTGCGTGTCCCGGTGGATCTTCTGGATCCATTCAAGATTCACAATCGGAACCACACCGATCAGCAGGTCCACATACTGGGCGATATTGCAGGTTTCGCTGACCACACCCCCATGAAGCCCCTCGTAAAACAGCAGATCGGTATCGGCGGGCAAAGGCCCCCAGGGCGTGAAGGTGC
>NZ_DDOI01000068.1:14266-14740 GCF_002341575.1 Marinobacter sp. UBA2498
CGTGAAGGTGCCGGGCTTGTGCCCGGCTTCAACCAGCCTGCGATCCTCATCGTGAACGTATTGACGATACCGACCGTTGCCGGTGTGGCCGTAGTCGTAGAACAGTGCTTCCAGCTTGTCGATGTGATTGGCGGCCAGCGCAAAGTGGTTGCGCTCACCGAACTGGCCCTTGGCCGCAAGCCTGGCCATCTGTTCACGGTTGTAGCGATGGAAACTGTCACCGCTGACCATTGCGGCGTTCAGCCCCTCACTGGCAAACATCCGGCTGAAAATCTGGCCGGTGGTCGTGGTGCCCGCTCCGGACGAACCGGTAACCGCGATGATGGGATGACGTTTTGACATAGAGGCAGGTTGCCGGAATCAGGTTAGGCTGTCGAGCAGACGGGGTTTTTCAACCACGAAGCCCTGAGCGTAGTCCACACCCAGCTGTCGGAGCATGTCCAGAACGTCCCGGGATTCAACCTGGGAGGCAAT
>NZ_DDOI01000068.1:14823-21254 GCF_002341575.1 Marinobacter sp. UBA2498
TCAACCTGGGAGGCAATCACTTCCCGGTTCATGTAGTGGGCCATATCCACCATTGAGCGCACCATTGCCCGGTCAGTCTCGCTGGTCGACAGCTGGCCGGTAAAGGCGCTGTCGATCTTAATCAGGTCTACCGGTAACGAACGCATGAACTCGAACGAACTGGGGCCACTGCCAAAGTTGCCGAGACAGAACCGGCAGCCAAGTTCTTTCATCTCAATGATGAAGTCTGCCACTGACTGGACGTCGTTAATCGCCGAGGCCTCGGTAATCTCGAACCACAGCCGCTCGATAGGCGCATCTTTCTCACTCAGCTTTTCGTAGATGAACTCCAGCAGCGACTGGTCATTCATGGAATAGCCGGACAGGTTGATGCAGACGCCGCCGAAATGCCTCGGGTCCGGCGCCTGTTCCCTGAGCCAGTCCAGCATGTGACCAACAACCCAGCGATCCACGGCCTGCATACGGTCATAACGCTCGGCCATGCGCACGAAGTCCCGACCGGTAATGAGGTTGCCCTCGTCATCGTACATGCTGATCAGCACCTCATACTGCGCAGCCATGGAGGACTTCGCATGCAGAGGGATGATCTTCTGGCAACGCAGCAGCATGCGCTCCTCATTCAGGTCGCTGAGGCTGGCAACCTTGGCGGCAATCTGCTCCTGACGGGCCTGGTCATCGGCGTCCAGGGCATACTCCGAAACCTTCCCGTGGCCCTGCTGGCGAGACGCGGCAAGCGCCTGCTCCGACGCCCGTAACCAGCGTTCAGCACTGACCAGGGCCGGCAACGTGGGGACCACACCGGCGCTGGCTGAGAGCCGGTAGTCGCGACCACCAAAACTGAACTCGGCGGCCTCCACTGCCCGGATGAGATCTCTTGCCGCGTCGCTGGCACTCTCGGACGGCACCAGCATGGCAAACTCATTGCCCGCAAGTCTGGCCACGGGCATACCGTCACCGACGTGGCTGCGCAGGATATCGGCAACCCGCTTCAGGGTCTCATCACCGGCCTGGTAGCCGGCGGTGTCGTTCAGCAGGCGGAACCTGCGGAGATCCAGGCGCACGAGGGAGCGCTCATCCTCCCGACGGGCCAACTGCTGATCGAGCATGCGCTCGAATTCGCGACGCCCGAGAAGGCCGGTCAATTCATCATGGGTGGAGGCCCAGGACAACTGGTCATAGACCTTGCGGACCATGCGATCGATACTCTCGTCCACCAGCGGGCGTTCATACTGGCTATCAGGCACGATGATGCCTTTTCGCATCTGCCGGGCCAGGGACTCCAGCTCCAATTCCACCACTCGCATGCCCTGGTGATTCACAAAGACAAAGCGGCTGAAACCGCGGGCCACCCAGACCAGGCGAATGTACTGGGGTTCGTCCGGTTTTTCCTGGTCGCGAAGCCAGTCGCCGGTTCGCAATTTCTGCGCCCGGTTGATCCAGCGCTGAAGACTTCGTTGCTCCCGGTCGGACAGTTTTCTGGCATCCGGTTGCTCCGGTTTTGCCACTGGCACTTCAACCAGTTCGGGGCTTTTTTGCGGACTGCGAACCAGGAACTGCTTGAGCTCGTCCCGGATTTGCGAAGAAGGCATGTGGTTGCTGGAAATAGAGGCCAGACCATCCTGGATTACCCGCAGCAGCTCGGGCAGATTAATGGAGCTGTTCGGATCATCAGCGAAGGATAGGAGCGAATCGATAACGGCCAGGTAATCATGCCACAGCTGGCTGTCAGGCCCCTGCCGGATCCAGGTCAGCGAAAGCAGATCCCGCCAGCCACCATCCAACAGGCTGATTACCGCCTTTGGCACCTTGCGCCCACCCAGTTTGTTGTCCAGAACATCGGCCACAGCCTTTTTTGACTCGGCTACCTTCTGGGCCCCCTCTGCGGCCGCTGTCACTCGCTCGACATTCCGGCGATAGACAAGATTCTGACGATCAATCAGGGTGTCCAGTTCCTGGACCGTTTGCTCGAATACCCCGGTGTCCTGCTCGAAGTCCGTTGTAATGCGGTCTACCAGCTCATCCACGCGACGCTGAACCACCGGATTGATGCGCCCGCCCTTTACCCCTAACTGGGCCAGACGGTTCATCACCCCGCGTACCGGGCTATCCTGGTCGTCAAAGAACGCAGGATCCCTCATGACAACTTTGAGAACGGGCACTTCCAGCTGCCGCATGCGCTGCTGGGCATACTCGCTGAGCTTCGGGCTTTCCACCACCGATTTGAAAAACCGGTCGACCACATCGACCGTTTCCTGCTGTTCTTCATCCAGCCGGTTATCACCGCTTGCCTTTACTTTCTCTACCACCCGCTCCTTCAGGGGAGCCAGCTCCTCGCCAGTATCCACGGGCTGAGATTGCAGCTGCTGGAGTTCTCGCTGGAATTCTCCGGACGACAGAGGCCTGGCATTGGGCTGGAACGGCAAAGGCTCCGGATCGCCCCGGGCCACACGGCTCGCGCTCAGGGTATTCAGCAGGTTACGCACCGTGGCGAACGCAGTCTGGGCCGCCTGGGCATAACCCCGAAACTCGCCCCCCAGCATGCCGGCTCTGCGACGAGACTGGGGCTGTCCGGCGTCTTCGGCACCCGCCTTCGGCTTTGACTCTGCAGCAGCACTCTCCGCGGCAACCGGCTCGGGCTCCGCGGGCTCTTGTTGTGTCTCCGGCTTTGCCCCGGCCTGCTCGCTCAGATACTTGCTGAGATCCAGGTCCGGCAGAACACCGTGACGAATCAGAATATCGTTGAGTTCTTTGTAAAGAGGTCCCAGCTGTTGCAACACGGTCTGCTCAAAGACCCGCAGACAGACTTTCTCCACCTCCCGGGTCGCCTTGAGCTGGCTGAGGCCATTATGGAAGGCTTCGCAGACCAGGGAGGGCCCGAGGGGATTGTGGTGTCCCGTGGCGTTCGCGATGCCAAGTTTGTCCAGGCGAAGCTTGAGCTGCAGCAGATCGCCCCGATACTGGGTATCCGCCTTGGTTACCATCACCCGGATCGTCAACCAGTCCTCGAATTCGCCCTTGTCGACCACGGACAGCTCGGACCCCGGAAACCCCTTGGGGGCGGGCTTCAGTGGTGATTCCAGGCTGCGAGCCATCTGATGCCAGATGACCCGTTGCCGGGCCTGAATCTGGCCCGAAGCATCCATGTATTCATTGGCCTGCTGATCATTTACGGCTCTCTGGGCCGCCAGTTTGAGACCCTCCACCATTTGCACGAAACAGGCGTCCATCAACGGCTCGATAAACTGGGTCACCGCCTTGGCGGACTGGTGCAGGACAAACTGTACGCGATCACTGGGTGCGCGGAGCGAGGAGCGATCCTGACTTCGGGAGCCCCCGCATTGCTGCAGCATGGCATCCACGGCTACCGGGTTGGGCCTGCTGAAATTGACCCCCATGGCGCCATCGATGCGACGGACAATACTGACATGAAGCTCGTGGCGGCGCGCACCATCCAGACCCCGAAAACGTATCACCAGTTCTGGGGGTATGCCGGAAGCAAACGCCCGATCCAGCTTCTTCGAGGTTTCACCCGAATAGCGGACGAACAGACCCTCCGCACAGAAATCGGCGATCTGACACGGCCAGGCTTCACCGGTTCCCAGATCAATCTGGGCGGCAAGCTTGATTGGTTGGCGGGGGCTGCTACGACGTTCTCTCGGATCCATGAACTACCTGATATCTCGCAAAGCCGGAACGATCACCGAACACAGCGCCCGGTACCGGCTCACGTCCCTGAAACGATGGCGGATGCCACCGGCTGCTACTATAGAGACCATGATTGTACTATAGCGGCCTGGCCCCCACAGGCAAACCAATCCACTATAACATCCTGACCCATGAAACAGCTTAGTCAGATCTATCTACTTTTGCTACTGGTAACAATGCTTAACGGCTGTTCGACCATTGGCTACTATTCGCAGGCTGTCAGTGGCCATCTCTCCCTGATGATGTCGGCGGAACCGGTCGACGACATTCTCTCCGACACCTCAACGCCGGTGGACCTTCGGGGAAAACTCACGGTAGCGCAACAGGCCCGGGAATTCGCCGGTCAACGACTGGCCCTGCCGGTGGGAGAAGCCTTCAGCGACTACGTGGATCTCGACAGACCCTGGGTAGTGGTGAACCTGGTGGCTGTGCCGGAGTTCTCCCTGGAACCGCACCGCTGGTGCTATCCGGTGCTCGGCTGTCAGGCCTACCGGGGATACTACAGCCTGGCGGATGCGCGTGCCGAGGAGTCGCAGTTTCGCAACAAGGGCTTCGACACGTTTATCGGCGGCGTGACGGCCTATTCCACCCTCGGCTGGTTCGATGACCCCCTGCACACCGGCTTTACCCGACTGGCGGAGGATCGCATGGTCGCCCTGATGTTCCATGAGCTGGCACACCGGGTGGTCTACATCGCCGATGACACGGCATTTAACGAAAGCTTTGCCACCGCGGTGGAGCTGGAAGGGCTCAGGCTCTGGCTATCGGACCAGGGCAAACCCGGCCAGTTCGAGGAGGCACTGGACCGCCTGGCTCGCCGAAACCAGACGCTCACCCTGGTCGAAGACTTCAGTGCCCGGCTGGACGTTCTTTATGCTCAGCAGGACGTCTTGCCAGACCAGCAACTGCGGAATCGCAAGGCGGCCATTTACCAAGAGCTGGCTCTTGCCTATCAGGAACTTTCCGCAGAGTGGTCCGAACCGGGCCCGTTCGGACCGGTACCAGTCAGCCTGAACAATGCCAACCTGGCGCTGTTTCGTCAGTACAACCAGCACGTACCGGCGTTCCGTCAGATGCTTCGGAATGCAGGCTACGACTTTGCGGACTTTTACAAGGCCGTCAAGACGCTGTCAGAGCAACCGGAACCCCAGAGGACTGAACATCTGGCCGCCCTGTCAGAGCGGTTTGAAGAACACCTTTGAGTTCCGCTGGGTGTTATAGGCAGCCAGCTTCGGCCCGGGCAGGGCCTGCACTGTCGAAGGCTGGAAGCCCCGCTCCCGGAACCAGTGCTCCGTCTGGGTGGTGAGCACGAACAGCTTCTGGATACCCTGCCCCCTGGCCAGCTTCTCCACCATTGCCAGAATCTCATCGCCCCGCCCGGCCCGGCGATAGGTCGGGTCTACCGCGAAGCAGGACAACTCGCCGGCACCCTCTTCAGGGTAGCTGTACAGAGCGGCACAGCCCACGATAGTGCCGTCGCGCTCCGCCACAACAAAGCGGTCAATCTCGGTTTCCAGCATCTCCCGGGAGCGGCGAACCAGAATGCCCTGCTCTTCCAGCGGCTGGATCAGCTCCAGAATCCCGCCGATGTCCTCGACCCGGGCCTGGCGGAACTGCTCGTAGTGATCACCACTGACCAACGTGCCGGCGCCATCCCGCGTGAAGAGCTCCTTCAGCAGGGCGCCGTCATCCACATAGCTGATGATGTGGGCGCGACGCACACCCTTCACACAGGCATCACAGGCAGCTCGCAGCAAGTCGGCATCGTGACCGGTCACCGCACCGGCCGCCAGACGATCGGACGCCTGGCGCGCCGACAGCTCCCGGATCAAAGTACCGTCCTCTTCCTGTAACCCGGGATCATCAATAAACACCATCAGCTTCTCGGCCTGCAGTGCCGCTGCCACCTGGCTGCCAACATCCTCGTAGGAGAGGTTGAAGGCATCCCCGGTGGGCGAATAGCCCATGGGCGGCAACAGGACAATGTGACCAAGCTCCAGCAGTTTCTCGATCCCGGCCACATCCACCCGGCGCACCTTGCCGGTATGGCCAAAATCAATACCGTCGAGCACACCCACGGGCTTGGCAGCCACATAGTTGCCGCCACTCACCCGGATACGGGCATTATGCATCGGCGAATTCACCAAACCCATGGAAAGGTGGCTCTCCAGGTAGGCACGCAGGCCACCGACGGCCTCCATCACCATGCTGAGGTGCTCTTGCGGCGTAATCCGCAAACCTTTTGAAAACGACGATTCGATTCCTGCAGCATCCAGCCGCGTCTGGATTTGCGGGCGGGCTCCAAAGGCAACGACCAGCCGCACACCAAGACTGCTCAGCAGCGCGATGTCATGGATGATGTTGATGAAATTCCCGTGTTCAATCGCATCCCCCGGAATGGTCAATACCACCGTCCGCCCGCGATGGGCGTTGATGTAAGGGGATGAATGGCGGAATCCATGCAGCCAGTCGTTTGATTTCAAACCTTTCTCCTGGTCTCTCGTTATCTTCTAAAGGCAGGTACTTTATCTTGAGGAGTTTGCCGAGTCCTGTCGAGGAGGGTGTGCCAAAACACGCCCGTAAATACGTCCCTGTAGGGCTCGGTCGCGCCATCCCTGGCGCTCCACGGTTTTGGCACACCCTCCCCGCCAGGACTCTCCGCAGGCGTCGGAAGTGCCTGCGCCACACTCAGAGACAGAACTGTCGGATCAGCCCTCGCAGTACTT
>NZ_DDOI01000068.1:21448-34710 GCF_002341575.1 Marinobacter sp. UBA2498
CAGGCTTTGACCAGAGCGGCATCGGCCGGAGTTTCGAACGGTGGCACGCCGTCAAAGAGCGGCTCGAATTCCAGGGACAGTTCCCGGCGGTCCGCGATCGGCTGAACCTTGCTCAGGATGGTCTGGCGCAGGGTTTCCATGTTCATGCCCGGCAACGGGCGCAGATCAAAGTGCAGCTCGCACTGGGCACAGATACGGTTTGGATTGTCACCACCGTGGATGCAGCCAAGGTTCAGGGTTGGAAACTGTACCTCGAAGTTCGGGTTCCGGTACTTTTCCTGCCAGCCTGACCGGAGTGCCAGCAACTCGGTAAGCGCTTCGTGCATTCCTTCCATGGCGTTGCGGCCGAGGGCCGGATTGGAGGAATGACCGGACTGGCCCTCGAATTTCAGGCGCTCCATCATGATGCCCTTGTGCATGCGCACCGGTTTCAGGCTGGTCGGCTCGCCGATGACCGCGTAGCGGGCCTTGGGCTTGCCAGCTTCTGCCAGGGCCCGGGCACCGTCCATGGAGCTCTCTTCGTCGGCAGTGGCCAGTATAATCAGGGGCTGCTTGAGATCCTCGTCCACAAAGGCCCTGGCTGCTTCAATGGCCAGCGGGAAAAAGCCTTTCATGTCGCAGGTACCCAGCCCGTACCAGCGATTGTCCCGCTCGGTCAGGGTAAAGGGGTCGCTCTGCCAGCGTTTGTCATCAAAGGGCACCGTATCGGTATGGCCGGACAACACAAGACCGCCCGGGCCGCTGCCAAGGGTTCCGATCAGGTTGAATTTTCCGGGCATGCCTGGCACTTCCAGGATTTCCACGGAAAACCCGAGGGCTTCCAGCCATTCTGCCAGGGTTCGCACCACGGGCTCGTTACTATGATCCCATTTTGCCGACGCGCTGCTGATTGAGGGCAGAGATATCAGGCGGGCAAGCATGTCACGAATGCCCGGCACCACTGCGGATTTGCTATCGGACTGCGACATAGTTTCCTCTCAGATTCCCATTGGAATCATTGTGCACGGCCACGCCGCCAGACTTCAAAGTTGGTAATCGCCCGGATCAACATCGGGTAGGCAACTTCACCGCCAGCGATAACCCGCGCCACTTCCAGCTCGCGTTCGCTGACGCTCACCAGACGCCCTTCCACCACGTTCTCGTTGGAAAGCGTTACCCGGACCTGCCGGTCAACCCATTGTTCAGCGGCTTCAAGACTCGCCGGATACCAGGTTTCGGTCTCAGGATCCTCCCGTGGCACCACCGGCTCGACGGCCACCTCTGGTGTTTCCTGAACAACCGGCTCAGCCTCGGCCAGATAGACGTCCGGCACGCCTGCACCGTTGTAACGAACTGGCCAGCTCATGCCCGCACCCTCGTTTTCAGCCGTTCTTACAGGCACTCCGAGCAGAGGCTGGGCCGGCTGCACATCTACCGTGAGCTCACCGCCCTCCAGCAGCCACTGCCGGTACAACGCTTTCAGCTGGTCACTGGCGGCCAGGCCCCGGGCTTCAAGCCCGGCAGACAGCGCCTGCACTGCGCGCCCGGCCCATTCTCCGGTTTCGATACCGGCTTCGCGGGCGCAATAGGCGGCGATGCGACGCATCAGGCCACCATCACGCAAGGTCAGCGTCATCGGCTCGGCGCCACCGGAAACGGTCAGCTCGGCATCCTGGATCCGGATTCGGGCATCACGCCAGTCCAGCTCCAGACTGCCGGTGCTGACGGTATTCAACTCAGCATGGAGATTGCCCGGAGTCTGTCGCACAAAGCCATCCCCGGCGAGTGCTGTGATGCCCATGCGGATCAGGTCACCACTACCCAGCTGTTGGCGCGGATCTGGCGCGCAGGAAAGCGCAAACAAGGCCGGATCGCCCTCGCTGTTGGCGCCTTCTGCAGTAACCCAGTTACGAAGCATTGTCGGGTCGAGGGTCAGGCCAAGGCCGTCGAGTCGCAAGGTCCATTGTTCCGGCATGCCAGCCGGGTCGAACAGGACAGAGAGCAAGCTGACAGGTGAGCCGGTATCAAGCTCCACCCTCGCCATGTCCAGAGGCTGGGTGAGCTCGAAATCCTGCCAGCTGGCGTCGTTGAGAACCAACCGGCCCTCGACGCCGGAACTGATGCTGCCCCTGTGCAGAACACCGTGGGGCTCCAGCGCCTGTCTCGCCTCGGCCATGCGCTGATCCGCCAGCCACCAGACCCCCGCCTTGAATGCGGCAAAGCCGACCAGAACCAGTATTACCAGCGTCGCAAGCAGGCGCTTCATCCGGAGACTCCTTGTCGGGTGCCGTCAGTTACGGGAAATCAGGGTGCCGACACCCTCATCAGTGAAGATCTCCAACAGACACGCATGAGCGACCCTGCCGTCGATAATATGGGACGTGCGCACGCCGTTTTCGACGGCACTCAGTGCACAACGGATCTTGGGGAGCATGCCACCATGAATGGTGCCGTCCTCAATGAGATCATTGACCTGCTTGGCCGTTAGCCCGGTAAGCACCTTGTCTTCCTTGCTCTTGAGACCGGAGACGTTGGTCAGCAGCATCAGCTTCTCGGCCTTCATGGCCTCGGCCACCTTACCCGCCACCAGATCCGCATTGATGTTGTAGGAGGCGCCATCCGGTCCCACGCCAATCGGTGCAATCACGGGAATCAGGTTGCTGCGGGTAAGCATCTCAATCACATCCACGTTGACACTGGCGACCTCGCCCACATGGCCGATGTCGATAATCTCCGGGCGTTCCAGTTCGGGAGAGCGGTCGACCACCTCCAGCTTGCGGGCTCGTATCAGATTGGCGTCTTTCCCCGTGAGCCCAACGGCCATGCCACCGTGAGAATTAATCAGGGACACGATTTCCTTGTTCACCTGACCACCAAGCACCATCTCCACCACATCCATGGTTTCGGAATCGGTTACCCGCATGCCGTTGACGAATCGGGACTGGATGTTCAAACGCTCCAGCAGCTCGCCGATCTGCGGGCCACCGCCATGGACAACGATCGGGTTGATGCCTACAAGTTTCATCAGCACCACATCGCGGGCAAAACTGCTCTTCAGGTCTTCGTTTTCCATGGCGTTACCGCCGTACTTGATGACCACGGTCTTGCCGGTAAATCTCTGAATATAAGGCAGGCCCCGGCTAAGTACCGAAGCTACCTGCATTGCTGTTTCACGATCCAGCGCCATGTTTTTGCCTTGTTGATCCTGTATTGAAACTTGCCTGTGAAACTCGGTGACTGCGAATCAGAAATCCGCCACCAGATCCGGCGCTGCCTTCTGCAGCTGGTCACGGAACACAGACTTGATACGCTCCAGCGCCTCGTCGGTCTCCGCTTCAAAGCGTAAGACCAGCACCGGCGTGGTGTTTGATGCCCGGCACAGCCCCCAGCCGTCGGCGTAGTCCACCCGGATGCCGTCGATGGTGCTGATATTGCCGTCACCGAAATCCCCGGACTCGCCGAGGCGTTTGATAATGTCGAACTTGGAACTTTCCGTCACTTCGACATTCAGCTCTGGCGTACTGATGTCATCCGGGAAATCCTCGAAAACTTCATCGCTGTGACGATCCTCAATGCCCAGAATTTCCAGCAGGCGGGCCGCAGAATACAGACCGTCATCAAACCCGTACCAGCGCTCGCCAAAGAAAATATGACCACTCATTTCCCCGGCCAGCAAAGCGCCAGTCTCTTTCATTTTTGCCTTCATCAGGGAATGACCGGTTTTCCACATGATCGGTCGGCCCCCGGCTTCTGAAATCACCCCGGCCAGCCTGCGGCTGCACTTCACATCGTAAAGGACATCAGCCCCCGGATTACGTGAAACCACATCCCGGGCGAACAGCATCATCAGCCGGTCCGGCCAGATAATCTTGCCGGAATTGGTTACTACACCGAGACGGTCACCATCGCCGTCGAAGGCCAAACCGATATCGGCCCCTTCCGATTCAACCCGGGCAATCAGATCCGCCAGATTCGCTGGCTTACCTGGGTCGGGATGGTGATTCGGGAAGTCACCGTCCACCTCGCAGTAGAGCGGAATCACTTCGCAGCCCAGCTCCTCGATCAGCATGGGTGCCAGCTCCCCGGCAATGCCATTGCCGGCATCGACGACCACCTTGAGCGGTGCCGCTACCGCAATATCGCCAACAATCCTGTCCAGGTAAGCACGGCGCACATCCTCGGTGCTCTGGCTGCCCCGACCGCTGGCAAAATCTCCGGTCTGGATGCGCTGATACAGTTTCTGGATGGCCTCACCTGAAAGGGTTTCGCCACCCAACATGATTTTCAGGCCGTTATAGTTGGCCGGGTTGTGACTGCCGGTCACCATAACGCCAGAGCCAGTCTGGAGTTCGTGGGTGGCAAAATAGAGGACCGGTGTGGGCACGGCACCCACGTGAATAACGTTGCACCCGGCTGCCATGACACCGCGTGCCAGGGCATCGGCCAAATCCGGGCTGGAATGGCGGCCGTCATAACCAATGCAAAGGCTGTCGACACCGCGCTCCCGGGCCTCCGAACCGATGGCCCGACCGATGACTTCAACGCCCTCGGCGGTCAGGGTTTCGCCGACAATACCCCGAATGTCATAGGCCCGGAAAATATCCTGGGAAAGCTCCACTTGAGGCAGGGCCACCTCTTCCACGTCCGGAGTGTCGCCGGAACCAAAGACGGTATCATCGCCGCTGCCGAAGCCCAGAACGTCCTCATCGCCATCAAGCATGTCGATATCGGGCATGTCCTTGTCCTGGAACAAAGGCTCATCGCCGCCCTTGGCGGCACCACCGCCAGACTTTCCGGAACCGGCCGGCCTGGGTTTGGCGGTTTCTACAGCCTTGGCGACCCGTTTATCAACCACCTGTGACAAACGGTAGAGCACCTCACCGGTTGAGGCGACCATATCCCAACGGAAGGTCGGCAGCTTTACCCGCTCTCCGCCGAACACCTTGTGCGCCCACTGGATCAGGGCCGTCACATCCTGACGCAAGCCCTTCTGGGCCCCGCCCAGCAGTACCCAGACGATGATGGCAGCGATCAACGCGGGCACGCCGACCAGAAGCGCGATCATTACCGTATCAACCGGCGCTGCGGACGATTTTGCAGGGGTGTAGGCTACGGTCCAGTCCGGATTGGAAAGCCGGCGGGATTCCGCGTTTCCGGAGCCGCTGCCGTTACTGACCACGGTGCGGGATGAACCGGACACGGTCTGCACCAGCGCGAGCTGACCACCGAGGCTGGAGTTGACCACTTGCAGCAACGGCTGGATCTGGCCGGAGTCGAAGATAATCAGCAGGCTGCCGATGACCGCATTGCTGGTCGGATTGCGAACCGGGGCTGCCATCTGGACAAACCACCGGTTATCCCGTGGAAACGCGTCGGGAAACAGTCGCTGGCCGGTTTCAGCGCGCCGGGCCAGCTCAAGCCCGGAGAAGCCCAGCAGGCCCTCACTGCTGGAGGTGCGTGGAATGTCACGGTAGGGAAACAGATGCACCGCCTCGATGCCGGGCAGTGAATCCGCCAGCTGCACCTCGGTCGCCGGAATCTCGTTCCGGCTGCTCAGGGCCTGAACGACATGGGGCTGCGTCGCCAGACCATTGACGCTTTTCTGGACCTGGTCAAAATACTGGTTCAGTCGAAGGGCGGCGGCATCCGCTTCCAGAACTTTCAATGACTCGAAGCGTTCCTTTGCAGACGGCTGAACCACCAGAAAATGAAGCAAGGCAACGGCAATCACCCCCGCAAGGACCACGACCAGCGACTGGCTCACCGCCACGGAATTGAGTCTCTTCAGTTTGGGTCCCGAAGAACTGGTTTTTTCCTTCTTCACCGCCTTCTTCGCCGGCTTTTCATCAACGGACGCGTCGGCATCTTTCTTTTTACCCAGCTTCATAGTCCATCCTGCAGTTGTAATTTTATCGTCCTGGACAAGCAGTTATCCGCAAAGTATAGACGCCGGCACAATGTTCTGCGTGGCCGGCTTCCCGGTCACCTTGTGCCGGTGGAGCCAAAGCCGCCTTCACCGCGGGCGCTGGCGTCGAATTCCGAAACCACCTCAAAATCAGCCTGCACAACGGGTACCAGCACCAACTGTGCCAGACGCTCCCCCACATCCACGGTAAAGCTGGTGCGCCCCCGGTTCCAGCAGGACACCATTAACTCGCCCTGGTAATCCGAATCAATCAAGCCCACCAGGTTGCCAAGCACTATACCGTGCTTGTGGCCGAGCCCGCTTCGGGGCAGGATCATGGCCGCCAGCGATGGATCGGCAATGTGGATCGACAACCCTGTCCTGATCAGTTGGGTATCGCCCGGCTCGAGGGTCAGCGGCTCGTCCAGACAGGCCCGAAGATCAAGGCCTGCGGAGCCTTCGGTGGCATACTCGGGAAAGGGAATCTGGCTGCCAATGCGATCATCCAGAATACGTACCTGAAGATTTTTCCTGCTCATGAGGGGTCCTGTCGATTGTAGTGCAGGTGCGCTTCGCTGAGTCAGCGGGCGGCCTGACCAAGATGTTCACCTATCATCGCCACAAGCTGTCGGGCAATGTTCGTTTTGCTGTCGGGACCGATCGACGTCTGGCCACCCGGCCAGAATACGCTCACCGCATTGTTGTCGCTGTTAAAGCCCAGCCCGGGCGTAGACACATCGTTGGCCACGATCATGTTCAGTTTCTTGCGTTGCATTTTGTCGGTGGCGTAGCTCGCCACATCGGTGGTTTCGGCCGCGAAACCTACGCTAAAAGGCGCATCGTCGCGGCCGGCTATGGTAGCCAGGGTGTCGGGATTGCGCACCAGCGAGAGCGCCATGGCGTCACTGGACTTCTTGATCTTGTCTCCGGCACAGGTTTCCGGACGGTAATCGGCGACCGCAGCTGTCGCAATAAACAGGTCACAGCCCTCATCCACGGCGTTTGAGGCTTCCTGCAACATGTCCTCGGCCGTTAACACCGGACGAACCTCGACACCGTTAGGCGCGGAAAGCGCTACCGGACCACTGACCAGAATCACCCGGGCACCTGCCTTCTGCGCCTCGCTGGCCAGGGCATAACCCATTTTCCCGGAGCTGTGATTGCTTATATAGCGCACCGGGTCGATAGGCTCTCGGGTCGGGCCTGCAGTAATCACGACCGTCTTGCCAGCGAGCACGCCTGTGCGACCGTGATCGACAAGCGCAACAATGTCCTCCGGCTCCAACATTCTCCCTGGCCCGGTATCACCACAGGCCTGCGCTCCCTGAGCCGGCCCCCATAATTCGATCTGGGGATCCTCTTCAAGCAGCCGGATATTTCTCTGGGTACGGCCATTGCTCCACATTGCCTGATTCATCGCAGGCACCACGGCAATGGGCGCCTCGGTTGCACAACAAACGGTGGTTAACAGATCGTCGGCCATCCCCTGGGCAAGGCGGGCGATAAAATCGGCCGACGCCGGCGCAACGACCAACTGATCAGCCCACTTGGCCAGTTCAATATGCCCCATACCAGCTTCCGCCTCAGGGTCCAGCAAGGACGTCCTCACGGGCTCGCCACTGAGGGCCTGAAAGGTCAGTGGTGCCACGAACGCTTCCGCCCCGCGGGTCATAACAACCCTCACCTCATGGCCCGCTTTCTTTAACTGGCGAACCAGCTCGGCACTTTTATAGGCAGCGATACCACCGGTTACTCCCAGGAGGATTCGTCTGGCGGCCATAGGGGCTCCGTTTCCGCATAAAATGAAAGGCTTATAAGATAGCATGCTCAGGCCGCAGCGACAGCCTGCCAGACCCGGCATACGTTTACCGATTGTTAGTTTTTAAAGTAACCTTTGTAACCCTGAGATGCCCGTCGCGGTGCAGGAAGCACCAGGGCAGGAGACAACCAATGCAAGGAAGCCACGATGTCAGACCCCGCCTGGCCCACGGACGAACGTCCACGGGAACGCCTGCTCGCCCACGGACCGCAAACCCTCTCCGACGCCGAACTGCTCGCCCTGTTTTTACGCACCGGCACCACCGGCATGCCGGTCATGGCATTGGCTCGCCACCTGATTGAGGAGTTTTCCGGGCTTCGGGGGTTGCTGACGGCTTCCCGTCGCCAGTTCTGCGATGTCAAAGGTCTGGGAACCGCCAAATACGCCCAGGTTCAGGCGGCCATGGAAATGGCGCGCCGGGTCATGGATGAACCATTGCGCCAGGGTGATCCCCTGCGCTCTCCCGAAGATACCCGCCGCTTTCTTACCAGTCGGCTCGGCACCTACCCGCACGAGGTTTTCGCAGGCCTGTTTCTGGACAATCGCCATCGCGTTATTCAATACCGTGAGTTGTTCCGGGGCACCATCGATGGCGCGGCCGTCTATCCGCGGGAAGTGGTGCGACAGGCTCTGGAGGACAATGCAGCAGCGGTGATTTTCGCTCACAACCACCCGTCGGGCGTCGCCGAACCGAGCCAGGCCGACATTTCCCTCACCCGCCGCTTGAAAGAGGCCCTCGGACTGGTGGATATCAGGGTTCTTGACCATATGGTTGTTGGCCATGGTGAGGTAGTATCTCTCGCTGAACGGGGTCTGCTGTAAAGCCCGATGGTTAACCGTGCACGTCAATGCCGGAAAACTGGCCAAATTCCCAACAATTTTTTGCGTTGGGGGGTGAGTTCTGGTATAAAAGCGTCCCTTTCTGGCGGCGTCTGGCGAGCAGCGTTCAGTTTAGAGGCGCGAATGGGGGCGTAATAGCTCCTTAGCAACCAGAGACGCATTAAAAACGAATTCGTATTATTGAGACCATTGCTCAGGTCGGAGGCAAGTATGTCCAGAGTTTGTCAGGTTACCGGTAAGCGTCCGGTATCCGGTAACAACGTTTCCCACGCGATGAACCACACTCGTCGTCGTTTTCTGCCGAATCTGCAGAACCATCGTTTCTGGGTTGAGTCCGAGAAGCGTTTCGTGAAGCTGCGCGTATCCACCAAGGGCATGCGCATCATCGACAAAAAAGGCATTGACGCTGTGCTGGCCGATCTTCGTGCCCGCGGCGAGAAATTTTAAGGAGCCGCATCATGCGCGAGAAAATCAAGCTGGTTTCATCAGCAGGTACTGGTCACTTCTACACGACCAAGAAGAACAAGCGTAACACTCCGGAAAAAATCGAGATCAAAAAGTACGATCCGGTTGTCCGCAAGCACGTTGCGTACAAGGAAGCCAAGATCAAGTAATTCCTGATCCGGCATCCAAAAAAGCCCGGCCAATGCGCCGGGCTTTTTTTTGACTTGATGCTATTCAGAACTTCTCCAGGTAGCCCTCCGGCAACGCCACATCCATGGCGATGGGCAGGTGATCCGACATCGGATAACTCACCACCTCGGACCGGCGGATCTCGAGTGAAGGACTTACCAGGATATGATCCAAAGCTTTCTCCGGCCGCCAGCTGGGGAAGCTATGGGCGGTATCCGGTAGCGGCACCAGATCGGTTTCCCTGAGGGGCGTCTGAGTCAGTAGCTGTTCGGCATGGGCGTTCATATCTCCCATCAGAACCACATGCCGGTAGTCGGCAATCAGCTCCCGGATGTAACCCAGCTGGCGTTGCTGAGCCGTCTTGCTAAGGGAAAGGTGCATCAGCACCAGCACCAGTGGATCATGCTCGGTTCCGTATCGGGCGATGATGGCGCCCCGGCCCGGAATCAGGCCCGGCAACTTGTGTTCGGTAACGTCAAGGGGCCGATACCGGCTCAGCAGGCCATTGCTGTGCTGGGCGATCTGACCGAGATTCCGGTTCAATTGCTGGTACCAGTAGGGAATGCCGGCCGCTTCGGCCAGATATTGCACCTGGTTGATATAGCCGCTGCGCAGACTGCCCCCATCGCACTCCTGCAAAGCGACCACGTCGTACCCGCGCAGCAGGGAGGCAATCCGATCCAGATTTTCGATACGGTTACGGTGAGGCAGTATGTGCTGCCAGCTTCGTGTGAGGTAATGACGGTAGGACGAGGTGTTGATTCCCACCTGAATATTGAAGGTGAGCAGGCGGATGTGCCGTTGCGGCTCGAACTCGGGGACATGTTCGGTCCCGGAGCAGGCACCCCTGGGCCCGCCGGCCGGCCTCAGGATGCCATTCAACTGCTTTCGGATATGCTTGTACATAGTGGCGGCCTCAACCGGCCGGCTGGTCTTTGCAATGGGGCCGGAATCCGTAACGGGGGTTATTCCACCTCGCCACGCTCTTTGGCGACAAGGTAGTCCACCACGTCGAGAACGGCCTCATGGCTGCCGGCCATGGATGCACTGACAGTGTACTTGCCATTAACCAGCATAGTCGGCGTTCCGGTAATCCGCGCGCCACGGATTTTCGATTGAGCTTTCTGCATACGGGCATTCACGCCAAAGCTTTTGTAAGTGCTGACAAACTCATCCGGATCTACACCGTAATCCGCAACAAAGTCGGCCAGGGCTTCAGGGGTATTCAGCGGTCGACGCTCACCGGCAAGCGCCTCGAACAGGGCATCGTGCACCTTGTCCAGCTCCCCCATGGCCTCAAGCGCATAAAAAGCGTAGGCGTGGGGTTCCCAGTTTCTGCCCAGTGCCGCAGGGATCTTCACGTAATTGACGTAATCAGGAGCACTGGCCGCCCACTCCTCAATCAGAGGTTTGAAGTTGTAACAATGGGGGCAGCCATACCAGAAGACTTCCGCTACCTCGACACCGGAATCGCTTTCGGTTCTTACCGGGTTATCCAACCGGTTGTAATGGGTCCCTTCTTTCCACTCTGCAGCACTGGCCAGGCCAGAAACAGACAGCGCCAACAGGAGCAGGAAAGCCGTTCTGAAGGATCGAAACATGAAAAATCTCCGGTTATCTGAATATCGTTTTGGGAGGATTATGACCCAGCGTACCTGAAAAGTTCCACAGGTCGGCAGTTACAGAAAAGAAAGGCAGCAAAAAACCCCGCACCAGGCGGGGTTTCTAGCTGCAGACCGGCGGCTTAGTTCAGGCCGGAAATGTAGCTGGAGACCGCTTCGATCTCGGCATCGGTCAGCTTAGAGGCCACGTCCATCATGATCGATGCGTTCACGCCGCTGTCCCGCTCACCATCGCGATAGGCTTGCAACTGCTTGACCAGGTACTCTGCGTTCTGGCCACCGAGCGCCGGGTAGCCGGCCGGCTCGTTGCCAACACCTTGAGGGCTATGGCAGCCGGCGCAAGCTGGGACACCCGTTGCCATGTTGCCGCCACGGTACAGGGCAGCACCCTGATCAACCAGATCCGGATCGGCCTGGCCAACAACCATGTCTTTGGAGTTGAAATAAGCCGCCAGATCCTGCAAATCCTGATCGTCCATGTTATCCAGAATACCGGTCATTTCCGCGATATTCCGCTCTTTATCCTTGATCAACACCAACTGGCGATACAGGTACTTCTCACCAAGGCCAGACAACTTCGGGTATACGCCCATCACCGGCTTGGCACCGCCTTGACCGTGACAACCAGCACATACCGCTGCGTTCTGTTCGCCTGCTTGAGGATCTCCCGCCCCGTGCGCCATCGCTGTGAGGCCAACACCGAGAACTACTCCTGCGATCAGTTTTTTCATGCTCGCTCCGCTTCTCTCATCTTTTAAGGGTATTCTTCGCTATGCAGCCGGCAGGCACTGACCAGTCAGGCTCGAAACCGGGGCTGACAGCGGTCGCGCACAGCGCGCCGCCCGGAATTGGTGTAGCATTATACATTAATCCCTGACAACTGAAATCCAAAGGAAAGCCAACCGCTGTGGACTCTGATCTGACTCAAAAAAGCCTTTCTTTTAACAGCGCCCGATTCCTCATCAGCGCTTCCCGCCTGGATGAGTGCCCGCCGGATTTCGGCGCTGAAGTCGCCTTTGCCGGCCGTTCCAACGCCGGCAAGTCCAGTGCGCTTAATGCGATCACCGCCAACAGCAAGCTGGCCCGCACCAGTAAGACCCCCGGACGCACACGGCTGATCAACTTCTTCTCTCTCAACCGCGAGAATTGCCGAATGGTCGATTTGCCCGGGTACGGCTATGCCAAAGTATCCCGGGACATGAAAGACGATTGGCAAAAGCACCTGGGCCACTATCTGAATGACCGGCGCTGTTTACGCGGCCTGGTTCTGGTGATGGACATTCGCCACCCACTGACCGATTTCGACCAAATGATGGTGGAATGGTGCGAACATAACAACCTGCCGCTGATGATTCTGGCCACCAAAGCCGACAAATTGAAATACGGCCAGGCCAAGACCGCCATGCTGGGCATTGCCAAGAACCTGAAATCGTATTCCTGCGTCGAACATCTGATCATGTTCTCTGCAACGTCAAAACGGGGCGTGGACGAATGCCGGGAGGCCTTGATCGAGTGGCTGGAAGCGGAGTAACAAGGAATTAAAGGGTGCCACCGCATTCTATCCGGTAACCGAGGTCAATCACCTGTTCGCCCATGTCCGCGCCGGACAGGCGAGCGATCAGGGCCTCAGCCGCCCTTTGGCCCACCTGCTCACGTGGCGTAATGACGCTGGCCAGCGTCGGCACCATGACCTGGCCAACATTGTGGCCGTGAAAGCCTGCTATCGCCATCTGGCCCGGCACCTCGATACCCTGCCGCTGGCACTCGAAAAAAGCGCCTATAGCCACGTCGTCGTTGGTGCAGAAGATCGCGTCAGTGTCCGGCGCTTCGATGAGTATGCGTTGCAGCAATGTGGCGCCGACACTGAATGATGAGCGCTGTTCACTGCGCAGGGTAACGGGAATCAGCCCCTGCTCCTCCATGGCGCGGGTGTAACCTTCCTGTCGTTGCAACGTGCGAGCATCCAGCCGAACCGCCAGGTACACAACATGGCGGCGACCACGGCGAATCATCTCCCGCACCATGTCATAGGCCGCACGCACATTGTCAAAACCCACCGCCTGCTCGAAGGGCGTCGTGTGGGTGTCCATGATTTCCACCGTGGGCACGCCTGCTGTTCCCAGCATTCGCAGGGTGCGGTCGGTGTGCTGGCTTTCCGACAGAATCACGCCATCAACGTTGTAGGACAGTAGCGAGGCCAGACTGCGCTCTTCCACCTCGCGGCTGTAACCGTAGTGGGCCAGCATCAGGTGATAGCCCGCCGGTTCAGTGACTGATTCGATCCCCTTGATGACATCGGCGAAGACCTGGTTGGTCAGCGATGGCAGCAGCACACCGATTGCGTGGCTGGTGGATTTGGAAAGCAGATCCGGCGCCCTGTTCGGGATGTAACCCAGCGCCTCGGCCTCGGCGAAAATCCGCTCACGCATGTGTTCAGACACATTATTGCCGCCCCGCAGGCAAC
>NZ_DDOI01000068.1:34755-47328 GCF_002341575.1 Marinobacter sp. UBA2498
CCGCAGGCAACGGCTCACGGTCATTTTCGTAGCACCGACCCTATCGGCAATATCCTGCAGTGTTGGGCGCTTCTTTTTAACCATTCAGTTTTTCCGCCTCCGGTCGGGTGTACTCAGCACTGCCAGGCAGCGCTCAACAATGCGGTCGGGTGGCTCGCAGACGTCGACGACAATGGCCCCTTCCCCGGGTTCCGGCTCCTCCAGCGTGCGAAACTGACTTTCGAGCATGGAACGACCATTGAAGTAGTGATCTTCCCGACTGGAATGCCGAGACCAGATGGTTTCCATGTCGCCCTTGAGATAGACAAACTGCAGTGACGGATTACCCGACCTCAGCCGGTCACGGTACGCCCGCTTGAGGGCAGAACATGCCAGCACCAGACCGCCTTGCTCACCCTGGACCAGCTCTGCCAGATCATCCAGCCAACCGCTACGGTCGGAATCTGTCAGCGGCACACCGCTGGCCATTTTGGCCACGTTGGCCGGACTGTGAAAGTCGTCGGCATCGAAAAACGGCACCTGAAGACGTTCCGCCAGCCGGGTACCAATCAGGCTTTTGCCACACCCGGACACACCCATGACGATGATTTTGGAAACGCTCATATCACTGCCACCACAAAGCCAGTTGCGGGAATGCGATCAACAGGGCCAGCGCAACAATCTGCAAGGCAATAAATGGCAGTAGCGACCGGAAAATCTCGCCGAGGGTGATGTCCTTGGGGGTTACCGTTTTCAGATAGAACGCGGCCGGGCCAAAGGGCGGTGACAGGAAGGATACCTGCATATTCATGCAGAACACCACACCGAACCAGATCGGGCTGTAGCCCAGCTCCGTGACAATGGGCACGAAAATCGGCATGGTCAGAAGAGCCACCCCGACCCAGTCCAGGAACATGCCCAGAATCAGTAGAATAAACATCATGAACAGGATGGTGGTTAGCCCATCCCCGCCACTGACTGCAAAAACCATCTCGCGGACAAACTCGATACCGCCCATCAGGTTGTAGACGCCCACAAGAGCGGTGGCGCCGATGCCGATCCAGATGATCATGCCACACACCCTCAGGGTACTGATGGTGGCTTTGCGCACCATGGCCAGAGACAGTTCTCCCCGGATCCAGGTACTGATGGCAATGCCCAGCACACCCAGGGCCGAAGCTTCGGTGACCGACGCCACGCCGCCATAGATGCTGCCCAACACGACCACCACCGACAGAATCGGGAACAGCAGGGCCTTGAAGAAGTTCGGCGCCGGGGTTTCCGGCTGATCCTGGTCGGAGGGGATGGGGGCCATCTCCGGCTTCAGCCAGACCCTGACCAGCACGTACCCCATATAGAGTAGCGCCAGGATCAGCGCAGGCAGGAACGCCCCCTTGAACAAATCACCAATGGAGACGTTTGCGGTCAGGCCATAAATGATCAGGACAATGCTCGGCGGCAACATGGTGCCCAGCGCACCACCGGCACAGGTGGTGCCAATGGCCAGCTTGCGATCGTAACCCAGACGCAGCATCTGCGGCAGTGCCAGAATACCGAGCAAAACGGTTTCGCCACCGATCACCCCCGACATGGAAGCAAGGATCACCGCCACCACCAGGGTCTGGAGGGCAACACCACCGCGCAGCTTGCGGCCAAAACGGGCCATAGCATCAAACAGGTCCCGGGCAATGCCGGAATGATCCAGTAGCGATGCCATCAACACGAACATCGGCACCGCCAGGAAAACGTAGTTGCCTATAAAGCTGTAAAGACGACTGCTGACAATCGGCAGCGCGTCAGGGCCAAACCAGCCCAGGGCAAAGACCAGGGCCACCAGGCCGGTGGCAAAGGCCAGCTGCATGCCGGTCAGCAACAGTACGATCAGCATCACCAGCATCAGCAGGCTGCCGTAGCCAATTCCGAGGGAAGCCAGCTCAAACATTGTCTTTCTCCCCTGCCGGCGCCGGACCACGCAGATCACGAATCAGGTGCAGGACAAACTGGAGGGTCATGACAGCAATCGCCACCAGAATGATCACCTTGAGAAAGGCGGGAAACGGCGGATTCCAGGCCGACCCGGAGGTCTCCAGGCGCCAGCCGCCCCAGGGGGCCCAGACAGCGCCCCTGGCCATGAACCAGCTGGCATAGAGCAGCATCGAACAGAACGCCAGCCCGAACAGATGGTGAACCACCCGCAGCCAACGCTGGACGGCCGGGGACACTGCGTCGTAGATCAGCACAATACGCACGTGGCGATCGGTGGCCAGGGCATAGAGCCCACCCAGCACGAACAGGGTGGCACCGGCGAAGGTCACCGTTTCATGCACCCAGAGCGTCGGCGAACCGAACACATATCGGCGGACAATCTCGTAGAAAGACACCAGGACGATCAACGCGAATACCAGGCTCAGCTTTTTCCCCAGCCAGACAATGGCGCGGTCAAGGCGGGTAAAGCCGATATCCTCGTCGGATTCGGGCAGCAGATCACCCTGGCCCGGAGTGCGCTCCGGGCCGGAGGAAAGGTTTGCAGCAGACATAATGAACTCCGCGCACCGGGCAGGCCCTGCCTGCCCGGTTACTGGTTACGGGGCATTGCCTTCAGAGCAGGCCCTGGGATTCCAGATAGCCGGTTACCGACTGATAGACTTTCTCGGCATTGGGGGATTGCTCAGCGTATTTCTTCCACTGGTCCCGGGCAATGGTGCGGAACTTCCGGCGCTCTTCCGCCGACCAGTCATGAACGGTGATATCCGGATTGGCGCGGGCTTCCCTGACGGCCTTCTTGTCCGCCATGGCCAGCTGGGTGCTGATATCCTGGGCGAAGTCCCGGGCCGAGACGGTCATGATCGTCTGAATGTCCTTGGGAAGCTCTTCCCAATCTTCCAGGTTCATGGCAATTTCGATCAGCGGCAGCGAGTGGAAGCCCGGGTACACCGGATGCTCGGCAATCTCGTGCAAACCGGCTTCGTGGTTGGTGGAGAACACCGTGTAGTCGGCAGCATCAATAACACCCTTACTCAGTGCGGTGTAGACCTCGGAACCCGGCAGGTTCACTGGCGCCGCCCCCGCGGCGGCAAACACCGACTGCACCAGACCTTCCGGTGCACGCATCTTGAGGCCTTTCAGGTCCTCCACACCGTCCAGCGGTTTCTTCGAAACAAACGACTCCAGGCCAGTGCCACCACCGCCAACAAACTTCACGCCATAGGGCGCGTAGAGCTCGTTCATCAGCTCATAGCCACCGCCATAATTGATGTAATCGATGAGCTGGTCCGGGCTGGACCAAGCGCCCACGGTATTGCCAATTAGCCCGAACGCGGGATCCTTGCCGGAAAAATAACCGGTCACCGACACATGGCCATCCAGGACGCCCATATTCATGGCACCGAGAGTTTCGGTATGGCTTACCACACTGCCCACGGGCAGCAGATCAATGGCAACACGGCCACCTGTCATCTCTTCGACGCGATCAGCCCATTGCTGCTGAATCTCGAAGTTCTTGACGCCAGAGGGATCGGAGGACTGGAACTTGAACGTGTAGTCCGCCGCGAAGGCGTTAAAGGCAAGTGCAGCTGACAGTAGGCCAGTCGCGAGTCGGGTCGGGAACATAATAGCGTCTCCTGATTGTTTTTGTGCCGGCATATGTTACCGGTAACATCAGAAGCCTATCGAATTCGGAAACCACTTACAAGGGTGTTTTCGAGCAGGAAACAGCGAGGATTAAAAAACCGGTCTGCCAGAAAGCAGACCGGTGAAACGTCAGGGTTTGCGACGTGCTAAAACCTGAGATCGCACTCAGGAGACGCAAGGAATATCCGAATTCCCAACGTCACCGTTATGAGTCCGATTTTCGCCAAAAGTTCCAGGCTAGATCATTTTTTGATCGATTCTTCGGATTTCACTTACACAGGGCCGCGCCCAGATCGTCCCTGTCGTGCAGTGCCGGCCGATACTTCTCTCTCAGAGCCATCACACGCTCACGATACGCTGGCGTCAGGTAGGGAATTTCCAGGGTGAGCACCTGGTAGATGCCCTGCTTCAGCTCGGTGAGCGTGAGACAGGCAGATTCCTCGGCCGCATGGGCGGTTTTCAGGAACGCCATCCAGTTGGTAATCACCAGCCACACATTCAGCGACATGGCCGATCGCAGGTCTTCCTCCTGGGGTTCAATAATCCCGGCTTCCGCCAGTTTTTCGAAAATGCGACTGATTGACGTCAGGCAGCGGTTGGTGAAATCGCGATAGTCCTGTCGCAGTCTCTTGTCGCTGTCCAGAAGGTATTCCAGATCCCGGTGGAAGAACCGGTAACTCCAGAGGCCGTCAAAGACCGACTCCAGATAGAAGGTCATGTCGTCCAGGGTCATGGCCCGGTCTTCCGGAATGTCCAGGTAGAAATCCACCAGTTTTTCGTATTCCAGGAAGATCTCGTAAATGATGTCCGACTTGTTGCGGAAATGGTAATAGAGGTTGCCCGGCGAAATGGCCAGGTGCGCCGCGATATGGTTGGTGGTGACGTTGCGCTCGCCCCGCTCGTTGAACAGCTCCAGGCTGGAGAGCAGTATCTTGTCTCTTGTCTTCATAGACCCGTCGGCGTTTGTTGTTGTATCGCTCACAGATGGCCCGATTCGCCACCCGCCTCCGCTTGACTCACTAGAGTATATACTCTAATAATACCCCCAGACGCAAATTGAACACTTTTTCGCCAGTCGTTCAATACCTGAAATAACGGGCCACCGACGAAGCATGATCGGGGCCGAAGAGGAGAAAAATCATGGGAGCCACTGTCGTTCAGCTCACCGAGAGCAAGAAACAGATCCAGCACACCCACCGCGTGTTTGAGGATCAGAAAAAGGCGTTCCGCAACAATCCCATGCCTTCCCTGGCCGAGCGGCAGGAAAACCTGAAACGCCTCAAACGGGTGCTGCTGGGTAACCAGGACCGGCTTCTGGATGCCATCGACCGGGATTTCAGCTGCCGCTCGAAGGACGAATCCCTGATTGCCGAGGTCATGCCGTCGATCCAGGGCATCAACTACACCCTGAAGAGCCTCAGCGGCTGGATGAAGCCGTCCAGGCGCCACGTCTCCGTGCTATTCCAGCCCGCCAGCAACAAGGTCCACTACCAGCCCAAGGGTGTGGTTGGCGTGATCGTGCCCTGGAACTACCCTCTGTACCTGGCGGTGGGCCCACTGGTCGCATCTCTGGCAGCGGGCAACCGCACCATGATCAAGATGTCGGAGTACACGCCACACACCTCGGCCCTGTTCAAGGAGCTGATTGAAGCCAGCTTCCCGGAGGACCTGGTCTCGGTTATTAATGGCGAGGCCGACGTGGCTGCAGACTTCTCGTCACGTCCGTTTGATCATCTGCTGTTCACAGGTTCTACGTCGGTGGGCAAGCTGGTCATGAAGGCCGCAGCGGAAAATCTGACACCGGTCACCCTGGAGCTGGGAGGCAAATCCCCGGCCGTGGTCTCCCCGGATGTGCCCATGGAAGACGCGGCCCAGAGAATCGCCTTTGGCAAGGCTTTCAATGCCGGCCAGACCTGCGTGGCGCCCGATTACGTCCTTTGCCCCGCTGACCGGGTGCAGTCGTTTGTCGACGAGTTCCGTGCCCGTTTTTCCGAGATGTATCCCAGCCTGCGGGACAATGACGACTTCACTGCCATCATCAATGAGCGGCAGTACGATCGACTGCAAGGCTACCTTGAGGACGCCCGGGAGAAAGGCGCCGAATTGGTGGAGATCAACCCTGCCCGGGAGAATCTGAAGGACGGCACCCGAAAACTGCCCCTGACGCTGGTGCTGAACACCACTCCGGATATGAAGGTGATGCAGGATGAGATCTTCGGTCCGATTCTGCCGATCGTCAGTTACGGCAGCCTGGATGAAGCCATTCACTACATCAATGATCGTCCGCGGCCTCTGGCGCTGTATTTCTTCGGGTACGACAAGACCCAGCAGCAGCATGTGGTGGATAACACCCACTCTGGAGGCATGTGCATCAACGATTCCCTGATGCACGTAGCCCAGGATGATCTGCCTTTCGGTGGCATCGGTGATTCCGGCATGGGGCACTATCACGGCCGTGAGGGGTTCCTGACCTTCTCCCATCACCGGGCCATTTTCACCAAGCAGAAATTCAACAGCGGCAAGTTTGTCTATGCGCCCCATGGGACAACTGCGCACAAATTGGTTTACAAGTTCTTTATCCGCTGAGAACTCGGAGTCTGTCGCGGGCTGGTAGCCCCTTCCAAAACACGCCGTGAATACGTCCGTGTAGGCTTGAGCAAAACATCCCTGTTTTGCACAGTTTTGGAAGGGGCTACCAGCCCGCGACGATTCAGCATTTTCCCCGCTATCCAAAAACAATAACGAGAACACACCCATGCAGAAACAGATCCCTGATCCGTCAGGACACCCTCAATTTGCCGATCTCAACCGCCGAAGCTTTCTAAAAACCGGACTTGGCGGTGCCGTGTTTCTGGGCACCGTCAGCGTCACCGCCGGGCTTAGCGGATGCGCCACTCAGCCGGCGGGCCGGCTGAGTGCCGTTGGCACCCGGATGGACGCCAGCTACCAGTTCCGGTTTTTAAACGAGGATGACATTGCGCTGTTCGAGGCCTTGTTGCCCGCCATGATTGGGCCGGGTTTGCCAGAGCAGCCACAGGCCAGAAACCTGGCAATTGCCGGGACGATCGAGCGGATTGATGCCGGCATCCACAAGTTCGGACCAGCTAACCAGAAGGAACTGCGGCAACTGTTTGACCTGCTGAACTTCGGGCTCACTCGGGTGACCGTTGCCCGGGTCTGGTCCAGCTGGCCGAATGTGACAACGGCGGAAGCCGACGCGTTTCTGGAGCGCTGGCGCACCAGCCGTATCGGGCTGTTCAACAACGGCTACATTGCGCTGACCAAGATCAGCAACGTGGCGTTTTATGGCTATCGGGATTTCTGGCACCTGTCCGGCTATCCCGGACCACCGCAATACGCGGTCGACGCATTGCCACAATTCCAAAACGCCTGATTGCCAGCTGATCTGACGGAGCACAAACATGTCATTGACCGATCGTATTGCCCAGGGCCTGGAATCAGGCTGGAACGTCACCGATAGCGCCCTCCTGACGCAAAACCTGACCGCAGAAGCGGACGTTGTTGTTATCGGAACCGGCGCCGGTGGCGGCACCACCGCCGAGATTCTGGCCCGCAGCGGGTTGTCCGTGATACTCGTGGAGGAGGGCCGGCTTTACTATCAGAAAGACTTCAAGATGGACGAGCAGACCTCCTATGCCAACCTTTACCAGGAAGGCATGAGCCGGGTAACCCGGGACGGGGCAATCGCCATTTTGCAAGGCCGCTGCGTGGGCGGTTCCACCACGGTAAACTGGACTTCCAGTTTCCGGACACCGGCGCCCACGCTCAATTACTGGGCCGAGCAGTTTGGCCTGGACGAACTTCGGCCGGACGCCATGGCGCCCTGGTTCGATGGCCGGGAAGAACGCCACTCCATGGCCCCGTGGCAGGTCGACCCGAACGTCAACAACGACATCTTGCGCCAGGGCTGCGAAAAACTGGGTTACAGCTGGCAGATCATTCCCCGCAATGTGAAAGGCTGCTGGAACCTGGGCTATTGCGGCGTCGGCTGCCCGACCAACGCCAAACAGGGCGCCCTGATGACCACCATTCCGGGGGCGCTCGATAACAACGCCCGGCTGTTCCACAGCCTGCGCGCCGACCGCCTGGTAATGAACGAGGACAAGATCGACCACCTGGAAGCCTCTGCCTTTGCGGATGATGGTGTCACCCCGACCGGGATCAAGGTCACGCTCAAAGCCCGACACTTCGTGGTCGCCGCCAGCGCCATCGGCAGCCCCGGCCTGCTGCTCCGCTCCGACATCCCGGACCCGCACCAGCGGATCGGCAAGCGTTCGTTCATCCATCCGGTCAACGCCACCGTCGCCCAGATGCCTCAGCGCGTCGATCCGTTCTATGGCGCGCCCCAGTCCATCTACTCGGACGAATTCAACTTCCGAAACGGCGTCGACGGCCCGGTTGGTTACAAACTCGAGGTGCCACCGCTGCACCCGGGCATGTCCAGCGGCGTCATACCCGGCCACGGCGAAACCCAGATCAACAACATGGCCGGCCTGCCCCACATGCAGTCCGTCATCGCCCTGCTCCGGGACGGCTTCCACCCCGAAAGCCCCGGCGGCACAGTCTCCCTCCGCGACGACGGCAGTCCGGTACTGGACTACCCCGTCAGCGACTACCTCTGGAAGGGCATCCGCGAAGCCTTCCACACCATGGCCGAAATCCAGTTCGCCGCCGGTGCCGAAAAAGTCCGCCTGATGCACCTGGATTCCGACTGGTACACCAACTGGACCGACGCCAAAGCCGCCATCGACCAGCTCCCCATGGCACCCCACCGCGTCCGCCTGTTCACCGCCCACCAGATGGGCGGCTGCGCCATGGGAAGCAATCCGCAAAACTCGGTCGTCAACGGCTTTGGTGAACACCACCAGGTCAGCAACCTCAGCATCCACGATGCCTCGATCTTCCCCACCAGCATCGGGGCAAATCCGCAGCTGTCGGTTTACGCCCTGGCGGCACGGAACAGTACAAGGTTGGCTCAAAGACTCTCGCGAGCAGCCAGCTAGCATTGCGCGCAGATAACAGCCCCAGTTTCCTTCGGGGAGGCTCGCACGGGGATGAAAGGGCTGGCTGGAAGGGCTTGTCCGGGAATGTGAGAAGCCATGGATGGCTTCGCTCAAGCGCACATGGGTGAGACAAGCGATTATGAAGCGAAGCTTCATGCGCAGGCGAACGACAGCAATCTGTGATTGCTGGCCGGACCCCGAAGGGGTGCTTGTAGCGTTTCCCGGACAAGCCCTTCCAGTCGGCCCCACCACATAGCCGACATGCACGACCTGAAGCCCCGGACGCCTACAGAGTCTCCGAAAATGCTGCTATCCTTGGGCCTCGCAAAGAAAGGAGCTGCGCATGTCCAAAGTCATCTACCCGGGCACCTTCGATCCCATCACCAACGGCCACACCGACCTGATCGAACGGGCCGGCCGAATGTTTGATGAAATCGTCGTCGCCATCGCCTACAACCCCAAGAAACAGCCACTTCTCGATCTAGAAGAACGCTGCGAACTGGTCCGCCAGGCGACCGCGCATCTCCCCAATGTCAGCGTCACCGGATTCAGCAACCTGCTCGCCGATTTCGTCCGTGAACAGGGTGCCACCGTGATCCTCCGTGGACTCCGGGCGGTATCGGATTTCGAATACGAATTCCAGCTGGCCGACATGAACCGCCGTCTGGCTCCGGAAGTGGAAAGCGTTTTCCTGACACCGGCCAATCACCTGTCCTACATCTCCTCCACCCTGATCCGGGAAATCGCATCCCTGGGTGGCGATGTCTCGGAGTTTGTTGATCCGGCGGTAGAGGCTGCCCTGAAAAAGAAGTTCAGCTGAAGCTGAACTAACAAAAAAGCCCCGACCAGCGGGGCTTTTTTATGGCAATGAAGCAGCGGCGTCAAAGCAACGGCGGCAAAGGAATTTCCACACCGTTCACGTCCAGCACAAGATCTTTCATACTGGCATCAAGCACCAGACTGTCACCCTGCTCTACCAGCAGCCCCTGCTTTATCAGCGGTGCCAGCTGTAACCGGAATTCCGGGTATTCCTCCGCGAGCGCGACGGGCAGACTGAGATCCATTTTGCCGGTCAACTGCTGCATCACCATCAGCATTTCTGCTTTCTGATCCGCCGTCAGCTCCGGATGGGCGATCCGGGCGCTGCCTTCTATCACACCCTCCGGGGTGGTCACCGTCAGCTCTGGAAAACCAACCGAGAACCCGGCTGCTGCCAAATCCCGAACGGCGGCATTCACCTGCTGCATGGCGGCCATCTGCTGCTCAAACTGCTGGGGACCGCCAGAGGCCTGAGTGATAGCCAGCGCCTGCATGGATGAAAGGCTCTCGGTCAGGTTGCTCCAGGCCGCCACATCCAGCCCGGACAATGCGAACACCAGTCTCTGGGGACCATAACGCTCATCGGCCGTTGAAACGCCAGCGACCTCGAACGTCATTCGTGAATCCAGGCGCTCACCATCGTTGACCGGCTCGCTGCTGCTAAGAACCGAAATCCCCTGAAGCATGAAGGGGGCTTCCGCCGCCGGGGTCACAGCAACCGATTCCACCGCAATCTCGCCGGAGCCGGTCCAGACCTCACCGGTCAGATGACTCATGGTTTGCTCGAGGCGGAAGTCGCTGACCTGGATATCCAGGTCCGGACCGGACAGGGTTACTCCCGGCCAGACCATCAAGGCATCGGCCTGAGAACCGGCCTCACTGACCTCAATTCTTGCCAAGCCGCCACTTGAGGCCAGGGTCTCCCCGGTATCCGGGTCCGTCAGGGTCATCTGGGGCGCTTCGAGTTCGAGAACAGCGGTACCCCAGAGACGGGTTTCCAGGGTCAGCTTCGGCTCCTCACCGGAGAACCAGTCGCTATCGCCGGCGGCCCAGCCATCCTCGGGCAGGAAATCCATCAGGCTGCCGGTCACGCCATGGGTCACATTGGCCCGGTAGGCAAGCTTCTGGGATTCACCGGTTTCCGGATTGATCAGGTTCACCGAACCTCTGAAACGGGCCCCGAGAATACCTCTCTCATAGTTATCCGTTTCCATGCGAAGGAAGGGTTGTGCATCGTTCACCTCCGCTGTTGCCTGGTGCCACTGCTGCTCAGTTGCGTATCCCACGACCCAGGGCAGGCCGCCCGCTACAGCCAGCACACCAGCGCCGGCAATCATCCATTTGGTGTTCAAACAACTTTCTCCAGTTCGGGAATCAGGTTTTTCCGGTCAGCCGTTCAAGCAACACCAATTGTGAGGCAAGGCGCTCTTCACCTTCTGCGGGCTGGTTCTGAATATAACTGCCGTCCGGTTGCAGTACCCAGGACTGGCAATTGTCGGCCAGGTAGGTATCCAGATCTTCTCTGACCCGGGCGGCAAGATCAGGATCGTCCAGGGGGAAAGCGGTTTCCACCCGGCTGAGCAGGTTCCGTTCCATACCATCGGCACTCGAACAGTACACATCCGGGCGGCCATTGTTGCCAAAGTAGTAGACACGGGTGTGCTCCAGGAAGCGGCCAATGATCGACCTCACCCGAATATTCTCCGAGAGGCCCGGCACTTCCGGACGCAGACAACAGATGCCGCGGATGATCAGATCGATTTTCACACCGGCCTGTGAAGCCCGGTAAAGCGCCTTGATCAGCTGGATTTCCGTCAATGCATTGAACTTGAAGATGATCCGGCCCTTGTCCCCAAAGCCCGCTTCCCGATCAATCAGGCTCAGTAGCCGGGGATGGAGGGTGAAGGGCGAATGAAACAGCTTCTTGATCTTCAGGGCCTTACCCATGCCGGTAAGCTGCTGGAACAGCTTGTTGACGTCGTCGCTGATGGACTCATCGCAGGTCATGAAGCTGTAGTCGGTATACAGACGGGCGTTACCGGCATGGTAGTTACCGGTGCCCAGGTGCACATAGCGGCGCAGCCGTCCCTCCTCACGCCTCACAATCAGAATCATCTTGGCGTGGGTTTTGTAACCAACCACGCCGTATACCACGATCACGCCCGCTTCCTGCAGCCGACTGGCCAGCTCGAGGTTCTCGGCCTCACTGAATCGCGCCCGTAACTCGATAACCGCGGTAACCTCCTTGCCGCGGCGGGCCGCATCCGCCAGCGCCTCGACAATCTCCGAGTCTGCCCCCGTCCGATATAGGGTCTGGCGAATCGCCAGAACCTGAGGATCCTTGGCGGCCTGGCGCAACAGATCAACGACCGGGCTGAAATTTTCGTAAGGGTGCAACAATAGAATCGGGCGCTTGCGAATGGCATCGAACATCGATTCCTTGCTGCGTATCAGCTTGGGAATCGACGGCGAAAAACCGGAATAGGTGAGGTCCGGACGGTCCACCAGCCCTCCGACCGCCATCAATCGGGTCAGGTTCACCGGGCCATGGACCTGGTAAAGATCGCGCTCGGTCAGACCGAATTCCTTCAGCAGGAACTGAACCAGCTCTTCCGGGCAGTTGTCGGCAACCTCAAGGCGCACGCCGTCGCCAAACCGGCGACTGAGCAGCTCACCACGCAGGGCCGAGGCCAGGTCTTCCAGATCGTCTTCAAGCTCAAGGTCGGCGTTACGGGTCAGCCGGAACTGATAGCAGCCTTTCACCTCCATGCCGGGGAAGAGCTCGTCGGCGTGGGCGTGGATCATGGACGACAGGAACACCAGGTTTTCGCCACCATTGCAGACATCATCAGGCAGACGGACCAGGCGGGGCAGCGAACGCGGAGCCGGCACAATCGCCATGCCGGTTTCCCGCCCGAAGGCGTCCTTGCCGTCCAGCTCAACAATGAAGTTCAGGCTTTTGTTGACCAGACGCGGGAACGGGTGCGAAGGATCCAACCCGATGGGGCTGACCACCGGCAGGATCTCCTCCTCGAAATAAGTGCGCACCCACTCCGCCTGCTCCGGCGTCCACTCCCGGCGCCGGACAAAGTGAATGTTCTGCTCTTCCATCTCGGGAATC
>NZ_DDOI01000068.1:47371-55450 GCF_002341575.1 Marinobacter sp. UBA2498
ACATCTCGGGAATCAGCACATTGTTCAGTATGTCGTACTGCTCGCGAATGTACTCGTGAGCAACACGGCTGATCTCCGCCAGGGCCTGGTCCGGCATCATGCCATCGGCACCAACGGTCTCACGGCCGTATTTCATCTGCTGCCTTAGACCGGCCACACGGATCTCGAAGAACTCGTCCATGTTGCTGCTGAAAATGCAGCAGAAAATCAGACGATTGATCAACGGGTGCGTCGTATCCAGGGCCTGCTTGAGCACGCGGTAATTAAACTGGAGCTGGCTCAGTTCCCGGTTGAAGTAATTTTCATTGGCATCCAGGTTGATCTCCTCACCAACCGGGGGCACATCCACCGGCGCAGGCACACTCCGGTCATCCCCTGCCGTCTGATTCTTCGCCGTTTCCGTTGTCATGATTCCTCGATTCCAGTGTGTTCGCCACTGCTGGCGAATGATTTTGGCCTTATCCGCGCTGACGGTCCCGCATCAGTCGGGCCGCGCGCACGGCAAAGTAGGTCAGGATTCCGTCGGCCCCGGCTCTGCGCATGGCCATCAGGCTTTCCATCATCACCGCATCCCCGTCGAGCCAGCCGTTCTGGGCTGCGGCCATATGCATGGCGTATTCGCCACTGACCTGGTAAACAAATGTTGGTACCCGCAATTCCGTCTTCACCCGGTGCACGATATCGAGATACGGCATACCGGGCTTGATCATCACCATGTCTGCGCCTTCGGCCAGGTCCATCGAGACCTCATGCAATGCCTCGTCACCGTTGGCCGGATCCATCTGGTAGGTCGCCTTGTTACCCTTGCCGAGATTGGCGGCCGAGCCTACCGCATCACGGAAAGGCCCGTAATAGCTTGATGCGTACTTGGCAGAATAGGCCAGGATCCGTGTGTTCACATGGCCGCCGTTTTCCAGCGCTTCGCGAATGGCACCAATACGGCCATCCATCATGTCAGACGGTGCGACCACATCGGCGCCCGCATCGGCATGGGAGAGCGCCTGGTTGACCAGTGCCTCGACCGTCACGTCATTGAGGACATAACCGTCGTTATCGATGATGCCGTCCTGGCCATGGGTGGTGAACGGGTCCAGCGCCACGTCTGTAATCACTCCGAGTTCCGGGTGGGCCGACTTGAGGGCGCGAACCGCTCTCTGCGCCAGACCATCGGAATCCCAGGCTCCGGAGCCGGAGAGATTTTTCTTCTCGGCCGGAACTACCGGAAACAGGGCAATTGCCGGGATACCCAATTCGACCAGCTCCGCAGCCTGTTCAACCAGCAGATCAATGCTCAGGCGCTCCACTCCCGGCATTGAGGGCACCTGTTCCCGCTGGCCCTCACCCTCCAGCACGAATACCGGATAGATCAGGTTGTCCGGCGTGAGCTGGTTTTCCCGAACCAGGCGACGCGAGAAATCGCTGGCCCGGTTACGGCGTAAGCGGGTGGCAGGAAAAGTACGGGGAGTCGGAATCGGCACTGACAACCTCCTGGATGGCTGAACAAAAAGTCTGATGGACCGTCTCGGCATCCGCCGGGCGCCCTTTGCGCCATCATACACGGCCGGCGCCGCTGGTTGCAGACTCCCCTGGCAGGATAGGGCGATTAAATGACAGGTTAATTACCGTATCGAATCCAGCGCCTCGGCTCGAACCTGTTCGGTTTCATTGAAGTGGCTGGCCCTCAGACGCTCCAGCGCCTGTTGACGTTCCGGCTCGGCAAGCCCGGGGGACAATAGCCGGTCCCGCTCCTGTGAATAGACTTGCCAGCGGCGGTCCCAGTTCTTTTGTTCCTCCTCAAGGCGGGCCAGCCTGTCCGCCGCGGCTTCCCCAAAGGCCTCCTGACGCCAGGCCTCGAGCGCCCGGGGATCATCCGCCAGCTCCCGGCGCACCTGTTCATAGTCTGCAAACCGTCGGGTCTCCTCCCTGGCCTTGCGGAGCGGCTCCGGCAAGGCAGACTCGGCCTGGCGAAGAGCTTCTGCTTTCTGCTCATCGGTCAGGCTGTCATTGCTTGCGATCCTGAGTTTTTCGATCTGGAAGCGGTCGACTGCCTCATCGTCAGCAAAGAAAGCGGCGGCGGTATCGGCATCAAGCCAGGTCCGCCGCAGTGCCTGGATCTCTGCCATCCTTCGCTGCATCTCACCCGCGCCAAGCCCGGACACCTCACCATAGCTTTGTTCCAGCTCAGAAACCGCAAGTTTGTATTCCAGGTAGTTTCCAAGGGTTACCAGGGCCTGGGATCTCGCTGGCTCTTCCAGGCCCGACAGCGCCGCTTCAATGCGCGCCACCAACGCTTGCAGCGATTCCTCTCCCAGGGCTGACAGGAAATACTCGAACAGCTGTCGCAGATGCGGGGTCGGGACAAGATTGCCGAACCTGTCCGTTCGGGCCCAACCATCCGGGACCGAGGTGCCGGCCAGCGAGGCTGGCAACTGCTCGGGAACACGGACCGTGGAAGCGTTGTTTACCAGGTCGGAGGGCGCAGAAGAGGCCGCCCCCTTGTTCAGTGATTTCAGAGACTCATCAACAGGCGCCGATACGACCGGCTCACCCTCGGCAGCCGGATCTGTCGTCATCAGCCAGAAGCTGACAACAGCTGCTATGATCAGTAGCAAAACAAGGAAAAGATGGATTCGGCGCTTCATTACCACACAGGAGTCCAGATTACGGGTGACTGGCGATTTGCCCGGGCTAACGGCGCAAAATGATAATGAACGAGGATAAACGACGCTGACAGGTCATACCGAGACAGGGATCAAAAACGGAGCCGGGGCGAAGCGCCCCGGACTGCCGCCTGAACGTTCAGAGGGAGCGGTTGTTAAAACCCACTTCCACCTTGCGAGGCGTATCAGAACGGAAGGAGGTATCTACTTCCTGGATCCTTCCGCCCTGGCTCAGGAACGCTTCGATGTCTGCCTGCAACTGTGCTCTAACGCGGGCACGGCCGGCGATGGAATGGTTGTCGTCACTGTCGCTGGTCCAGCTTCCGGACTGCTCCAGGTTGCTTTCGTCGAATTCACTCATGATCTTTTCTCCATCAACGAAAACAGAAGGTCGAGTGCTGCGACCCCGCAGGGAACCTCACTCCGTATCGACGAAAGACCGCCTGCGGCTTCGTCTTGGCGTCTTTATAATCTGCTTTTCGTGACCACGCTATTTATTGGCAACGACTTTTTTGTAAATTTTTGTAAATCACAACAAACAATTGAATTACATGCGAAAATTTTATATTCGTCTGTAGATCAAAAAATTGACAGAAAGAATGAATAGTGATTCACTGCTTATAGGGAGCCCGAATGGCCTATCGAGAAACGGAAAAAATGCGCCAGCGCAAGGCGGAGGCGCGCAAACGGATTGTGGACTGCACTTATCAGTGCGTGGCCGAAGGCGGTTTTCGAAGCGCGCGGGTTACCCGGATCGCCGGGCTGGCCGGCGTTGCCACAGGAACTATCTACCGGCACTTCGAGTCCAGAGAGGACCTGTTCGCCGAGATTTTCCGGCTGGCAACCCAGCGGGAGGTCGACAAGGTCGCCGAAGCTCTGGCCTCCGATGGCAACGCCGCCGAGCGGCTTGAGCGGGCACTCAGACAATTTGCCGAGCGGGCACTGAAAGGCCCGCAAATGGCCTGGTCACTGATCGCCGAGCCGGTGGACCCGAAAGTGGAAGAAGAACGACTGGCATACCGCAAGGCGTACGCCAACCTGTTCGAAAAAGCGATCCGCGAAGGCATTGAAGAAGGATGCATCCCGGATCAGGACGCTCGCCAAAGCAGCACCTGCCTGGTGGGCGCCATAGCGGAAAGCCTGGTTGGCCCCCTATCACCGACACAGACCAGCCAGGCCACCAGCACAACAGAAGACAACAATGACCCGCTGGTCAATTCCATTATCTGCTTTTGTATGCAGGGGTTGACCGGCACCAGGAGGTAGCTATGAACGCGCGGCAGCCCCGGCCAGAGACGCCATCAAACGACCAGGAAGATCGCTACCTGGCCAGCACCCACGAGGTCTTCAACCAGCCACCGGCCCTGGAGAACTATAACCTGTTCGAACAGGACATTGCCCTGCAGGAAGCCGCCCTCCGGGAGGGCGCCGGTAAAACTGCCGAGGACCTCAAGGCATTCGGAGCCCTGGCCGGGGCCGCGCAGACCATTGACCTGGGGTTTCGCGCCAGCGCCAACAAACCGGTCTTCAACACCCATGACCGTTTCGGCCACCGCATCGACGAAGTGGACTTCCATCCGGCCTACCATGAGCTGATGCGGATTGCCTTCGACAATGGTCTCCACAGCAGCCCCTGGAGCCATCCGGGCCAGGGCGCCCACGTTGCCCGCGCCGCCAAATACTACATGCACTCCCAGGTGGAAGCCGCCCACTGTTGCCCGGTCACCATGACCTTCGCGGCCATTCCTTCTATCCGGAAACAGCCGGAGCTGGCCGCGGACTGGGAGGCGCGCATCCTGGCCGACAGCTACGACGCCCGCAACCTGCCAGACAGCCAGAAAAGCTCTGTCACCATCGGCATGGCCATGACCGAGAAACAAGGTGGCAGTGACGTTCGTGCCAACAGCACCAGAGCCTATCCGATCGGCGCGGGCGGCCCCGGCCAGGCCTATGAGCTGGTGGGCCATAAATGGTTCGTCTCTGCGCCCATGTGCGACGCCTTCCTGGTACTGGCTCAGACACAGGCAGGATTGTCGTGCTTCCTGATGCCCCGCTGGCGCCCGGACGGCACCAAGAACCCCTGGCAGGTCCAGCGCCTGAAGAACAAGATGGGCAACGTCGCCAACGCCTCCAGCGAAGCCGAACTGCGCGGCGCCCTTGCCTGGATGGTTGGCGAAGAGGGCCGCGGCGTACCCACCATCATTGAAATGGTGGCCATGACCCGCTTCGACTGCATGATCGGAAGCTCCGCCGGCATGCGTCAGGCCATCGCCCAGGCCAGTCACCACTGCCGTCACCGCAGCGCCTTCGGCGCCCGTCTGATTGATCAGCCGTTGATGCAGAATGTCCTGGCTGACCTGGCCCTGGAAAGCGAGGCGGCACTGGCCTACACCATGCGCATCGCCCGCGCCTTGGACAACCAGGACAAGGAACACGAACGCCTACTGGCACGCCTGGCCACCCCTGTCGGCAAATACTGGATCTGCAAACGCACGCCGAACCACGCTTACGAAGCCATGGAATGCATCGGCGGCAGCGGCGTAATGGAAGACTGCATTATGCCCCGGCTGTTCCGGGAATCCCCCGTCAACGCCATCTGGGAAGGCAGCGGCAACGTCCAGTGCCTGGACACCCTGCGCGCCCTGCAAAAAGAGCCTGAAACCCTCGACGCCTTCTTCAAGGAGGCCGCCGAAGCCAAAGGCGCCGACCGCCGCTTCGACCAGTTCCTGGCGCAGCTGCAACACGACTTCGCCGACATCAGCGATTTCCAGTACCGCGCCCGCAACCTGGTCGACCGCATGGCCCTGGCCCTGCAGGGCTCCCTGCTGCTCCGCCACTCGGATGCCGCCGTCGCCGACGCCTTCTGCGCCTCGAGACTCGAGTCCAGTGGCGGCATGAACTACGGCAACCTGCCCTCGGGCACCGATCCGGCAGCCATTATCAAACGGGCAACGCCTGTAGTAGGCTAAGTTGCTATTGGAAGCCCACTGAGAACTCTGAGAGTCGATGGGGAATCCCCTCCCAAAAATGTGCGGAGCCATGGATGGCGGAGCCCAAGCGCCACAGGGATGTGCCGCAAGGAGCGTTTTTTGGGAGGGGATTTCTCATCGACTCCAGCACGGAATCAAAGATGTCAGAAGCCCTGAGAAAACTCCTGCGGGAAGGCCAAAAGCCCCAACAGCCGGTTATAACGCCCCACGTGGGCGTACTGACCCTGCACTTCCAGCTCTACGGCTGCGACGACCTCAAAGCCAAACGCAAAGTCTTCACCGCCCTGAAGGCCGTCTGGGGCAAAGAACCCGACCTCGCCGTCGCCGAAACCGCCGACCAGGAGGCTCTCGACTGCGCCACCTGGACCATCGCGGCCCTGGGCACCTCCTCACAGCAGATTACCCAGCGTCTGGACCAGATCGAAAAAGCCATCGAAGAACGCGTGGATGCTGCCATACTGGATATACACCGGGAAATACTCTGACCGTATAACCCCGAGGGCCGCGTGTGGCGTAACCTGTCGCCAGGCCGTATACTACGCCCCCTCAGGGATGCCAGTGCGCCTGCCAGCGGCAGGCGACCAGACATTAATGCCGGACAGCAATGCCGGCCGTATCCGCAGGGCATCCGGAACCGGCCCTTCGGATGACCACTGATTGTGAGTGGCGCCTATGACCGGAAAGAAAAAATCCGCCCAGGCCTCGGTAGAGGCCATGTATCGCGTATTCACGGTGCCCGAGGCGCCGGAATCGACGCTGAGCCGGATTGACCAGAACATCTCCCGCAATCTTGCAGGCTTTCTGCAGGAGCACATCGTTGCGGTAGAACGGGACCTCTCGGATGTGGAGAAAGACTTCTCCGACTACAGCATTCCCGAGAAGCCGGTCTTTGTGTCTGAACAGGCCCAGTTCCTGCTCGACAAACTGGTGGCCAACTCCGTTCACACCGCCTCACCAGCCTTTATCGGGCACATGACCTCAGCGCTGCCGTATTTCATGCTGCCGCTGTCGAAAATCATGATTGCCCTGAACCAGAACCTGGTCAAAACCGAAACCTCCAAGGCGTTTACCCCCATGGAGCGCCAGGTGCTGGGCATGATTCACCGGCTGGTATACCAGGAAGACGGCGCCTTCTACCGCAAGTGGATGCACGACCCCCGTTACGCCCTGGGTGCCATGTGCTCTGGTGGCACAGTCGCCAACCTCACCGCCCTGTGGGTCGCCCGCAACCGGGCGTTCCCGGCTGAAGGCAGCTTCCGGGGCCTGCACCAGGAAGGTCTGTTCCGGGCTCTGAAATACTACGGCTACGAAGGCGCCGCCATCGTCGTCTCGCGCCGCGGCCATTATTCCCTGCGCAAAGCCGCCGACGTACTCGGCCTGGGCCGGGAATCCCTGATTCCCGTGGATACCGACGACGAAAACCGCATCAACACCGATGCCCTGCGGGACAAGTGCCTGGAACTGCAGCGCCAGAAAATCAAAGTCATGGCCATCTGCGGCGTGGCCGGCACCACCGAAACCGGCAACGTCGACCCTCTGGACGCCATGGCCGACATCGCCCGCGAATTCGGCGCCCACTTCCACGTGGACGCCGCCTGGGGCGGGCCCACGCTGTTCTCCCGCACCTACAAACACCTGCTGCGCGGTATCGAGAAGGCAGATTCCGTCACTTTCGACGCCCACAAACAGCTCTACGTCCCCATGGGCGTGGGCCTGGTAGTCTTCCGCGACCCGAGCCTCGCCAGCGCCGTGGAACACCACGCCCAGTACATCATCCGTAAAGGCTCCCGGGACCTGGGCAGCACCACCCTCGAGGGCTCACGGCCCGGCATGTCCATGCTGATCCACTCCGGCCTGAAAATCCTGGCCCGGGAAGGCTACGAGATCCTGATCGACCAGGGTATCGACAAGGCCAAGACCTTCGCGGAAATGATCGAAGCAGAACCGGATTTCGAACTGGTCACGAGACCGGAACTGAACATCCTGACCTACCGCTACTGCCCGGAAAACGTCCAGGAAGCCCTGGCCTGCGCCGACCCGCTGCAGGCGGAAAAGCTCAACACCTGTCTGAACCGGATTACCAAGTTCATCCAGAAAACCCAGCGGGAACGGGGCAAGGCGTTCGTGTCACGTACCCGACTGGAGCCGGCCCGTTACTACAACTTCCCGTGCATCGTGTTCCGGGTGGTACTGGCCAACCCTCTGACGACCAAAGAAATCCTGGCCGACATCCTTTCGGAACAGAGAGAGTTATCACGGGATGAGGGCATAGAGGATGAGATCAGCATCCTGCACCAGATGGCGGATGCGGTATTGAAGCAGGCGACGCCGAACGCGAGACAGGCCTGAAGAGTCCAGAAGACTTAGCCATGGCGATTTTAGGCAACAACCATGGCTCAGTTGAGCCGGGCGGGGGATGGTTCAAAAAC
>NZ_DDOI01000068.1:55516-57169 GCF_002341575.1 Marinobacter sp. UBA2498
GGACGTATTCACAGCGTGTTTTTGAACCATCCCCCGCCCGGCTCGCTTCTCCCAAGCCTGCAGACAAGGCCTTAGTACAGGGCCTCTTCATCATCCAGAACATCATGGATGATATCCAGGAACATCTTATCCGCCTCACTCCAGTTCTCGGGAATCCGGATATTGGTGCTGGCACTGATTTCCTGCGCAATCAGCTCCTCGGCATTCGGCTGACCCCGGTGCTTGCGAGCAATCTCCATGGACTTGACGGCAATGGTCGGGTCGCTCAAAACCTTCTTGATGAAGGTCCTCAGCTCATTAATCATCTTCGCCTGACGGCCTTCAACGGATGAACTCATACTTCACTCCACGGACAAATAGGCTTGAGGGGTGAAACACCCCTTTTTACAGATAGTATGACCAAACTCGGTTTATACAACCAGCCCGGTCAGATCAACAAGCCTCGCAGGGTGAAGAACAGAATCGCTGCCATAATGGCCGATGCCGGTACGGTGATGATCCAGGCTGCGGCAATGCGCACCAGATGCGAACGCTTCACCAGCTCTTCCCGGTAGATCTTCTTCAGGCGTTTACGCTCGGACTTGGACAGAGGGACCTGCTTTTTCTTCTTGGCCCGCTTGAGCAGGTTCTCCATCTCCTCAACCGACGCATTGCGGAAATCATCCAGGAACGGCTTCAGACGCTCCTGCTCGGCAGGATCATGGTGCTCCATGATCTTGTGCAGCTGGGTTGCGTAGTTGGACTTCAGGTACTCCCGAAGGAAGCCAACGCCGAACACGCCACCAATCGCGATATGGGTGGAGCTAACAGGCAGGCCAAGCTGAGACGCAAGGATCACCGTGAGCGCTGCCGAAAGCGCGATGCAGAACGCCCTGGTCTTATCCAGTTCGGTGATTTCGCTGCCGACGGTCTTAATCAGGCGTGGGCCGAACAGTATCAGGCCAACGGCCAGACCCAGGGCACCCACCATCATGACCCACAGGGGAATATTCGCTGACATAACCACCGAATCAGCCGAGAGGGCATCGTTAATGGCAGCGAGCGGACCAATGGCGTTCGCCACGTCGTTGGCGCCGTGGGCGAAACTCAGCAGTGCCGCGGCAAAGATCAACGGCCAGGTAAACAGGGTATTCACGCCTGCCGAGCTGTTCTCCATGGTCGATGCCATGCGGCCCACCAGGGTGCGCATAACGAAGAACACCACGGCGGCCGCGGCAAGCCCGATCAGCGTCGCCTCGAGAAAATCGACTTTGACGATCTTCTTGACGCCCTTGATCATCAGGTAGGTGCCAAAGGCCCAGGCCATGATCGCCACCAGCCAGGGAACAAAGGTCCTCGCGGCCGGAATGACCTCTCTTCGATAGAGCACAGTCTTCTTGATCGCAAACAGGAACAGGGCTGCCAGAGCACCGCCCAGCACCGGCGAAATCACCCAGCTGGCGGCAATCTTGCCCATCACCGCCCAATCAGCAATACCCCAGCCACCGGCGGCGATACCGGCACCCAGAACGCCGCCAACAATGGAATGGGTTGTAGACACAGGCGCGCCCATCCAGGTGGCCAGATTCAGCCAGAGGGCGCCAGCCAGGAGGGCGGCGGTCATCAGCCACACGAACGCCCTGCTCTCTTCCAGATTGGAGGGATCAATGATGC
>NZ_DDOI01000068.1:57197-63694 GCF_002341575.1 Marinobacter sp. UBA2498
CCACCCTTGATGGTGGAGACCACATCTCCGCCGGCGATGATCGCGCCACCGGCCTCGAAAACGGCTGCGATGAGCACAGCGGCACCCAGGGACAGGGCACCAGAACCCACCGCTGGCCCCACGTTGTTGGCAACGTCATTGGCGCCAATGTTGATCGCCATGTACCCGCCAATCACCGCGGCGGCCATCAGCAACATACTGTTGGGCATTCCCTGGCTGAATGATCCGACAGTCAGCCACACGCCAAGTAAGAAAAGCAGGCTGATGCCGACCCTGTATCGTTCCGTGGTAGGGCTGGTGAGAAGGGTATCCAGGAATCCGCTCGAACGGGCCATAACAGATCAGGTCTCGTTTAGTCTGTGAGGATTGGGGGCGAACACTTTCGCGCGGCAACTATAATTTTTTTGACATGAAAATGAAATAAAACGGTCACAATTCACACAGACTAAACACATCACAGACTCGAGTGCAAAAACGCACTAAATTGACTCATAATCCCGGACATAAGCGCCAAAATCACAAAAACAGCAAAAAAAAGGTTCCCATGCCTCATTCAACTTCCTCCGGACAGCTCGCTGCCGGCGAACGGGAAGACGGCCAGGTCTCGCGTCTGCTCACCTGGCTCTCGGCAACCGCTATCGCTTTTCTGGTTGGCATCGGTACCAAGGCCTGGTTCGCCGGACACGAGACCCATGCCTGGGTGCTCTGGTCCTTCATCGGTCTGATTGCCGTGAACATGCTGCACTTTGCCAGCACCGGCAACCGGGCACGCCAGAAAGCCGGGATGATCGTTATTGTCGGCCTGCTTTTCACCTACCTGATTGCGTCCGGCGGCGAGAGCAACACCGGGCCACTCTGGTTTTACGTCTTCCCGCCTCTGCTTTTTTACCTGACTGACCTGAAAACCGGCACGGCGGTGTTGCTGTTCTGCTACCTGGTCGCGGTAGTGGTGTTCCAGTTTCCCGGGCTACCGCTGGTCTCGGCGGAATACAGCATGGATTTCAAGATCCGCTTTTTTGCGGCCCTGACCTTCGAATCGATTTTCTGTTTCGTCCTCGAAGCCAGCCGACTGAAAGCACGTAATGAACTTCTGGCGCTGGCCGAAACCCATGAGCACGCCGCCCGCACCGACGAGCTCACCGGGCTGGCCAACCGCCGTGAAATGCAGAACCGCCTGACCATGGAGTTTTCCCGCTACCAGCGCTCCGGCCACCACTTCTCCATTGCCCTGATCGATCTCGACCTTTTCAAACAGATCAACGACCAGTTCGGACACGACGCGGGCGACGATGTCCTGCGGGAGTTCGCTGCATTGATGCGAACCGTGATTCGGCAGGCGGATGTCGCGGCCCGATGGGGCGGTGAAGAATTTCTGGTGTTATTGCCTGACACTTCACTGCTCCAGGCCCTGAGCCTGGCTGAAAGACTGCGGTCGCAAGTTGCCAGGCACCCGTTCCGGTTCAGAGATCAGGCATTACCGGTAACCATCAGCGCCGGTGTCTGCTCCATCGCCAAGGCCCGGTCACTTGACGATCTTCTCAAACAGGCCGACCTGAACCTCTACAATGCCAAGGAATCCGGGCGCAACCGGATAGCACCGCGGGTTCGAAGCCAGGAAAGCGAACCTTCCCCCACCCACTCGCCTTGAGGCGAGAAAGCACTCCCGCTATGATCGTGCGCCACCGAACGACCGTATGAACAGTGCCAAGGCAGCGAGCAGATAACCTATGACATCAATCAGAATCCTGGTGGGCAGCGTCTATGGCGGCGCGCTCCTGACGGCCAGAACGCTCAAGAAAGAGCTTGAGGGGGAAGGTCACCACGTGACCGTGTTGGAAAATCCGGCACTGGATGACATCACGTCGAACAACGATGCGCTACTGGTATGCACATCGACAACCGGACAGGGCGAGCTTCCGGCCAATCTGCTGCCCTTCTACCTGGACCTGAGGGACCAGTTGCCACAACAACCCGGCCGGCCGTTTGGCATCATCGTCCTGGGTGACAGCTCCTACGGAGATACTTTCTGTGGCGCTGGCGACCTCATGGAGGAAGCGCTTTACGAAACCGCTGCCCGTAAGGTTGGTGACACGCTTCGGATTGATGCCCTGGAAACCATGGAACCGGAGGCCGAAGCGCTGCCCTGGGTCCGGGGGTGGCTGGAGCAGATCTGAGACACGGCTACAAAAATTTGCCAATCAGGCTCTGCCAGCGACTTGAGCCGCCAAAGACGACACGCCATACTCCCAGAGACAATGACAATTAAGCGGTACGACGTGGCATCCACCCTCTGGCTTCGTTTACTGATAACACTTTTGCTGTTATCCGGCCTGTCCGCCCCATCCTTCGGGGCCGAGGATTCCTATGTTCCGCAAATCGAGTACCTGCGCGTTGCCCCCGACAACAAGCTGACGGTCAGTGAAGCCCTGGCCTCCGACAGCTGGCAAACTCTCGAGGAAAAAAGTCCGAATTTTGGCTATATCCGCGATACCGTCTGGCTTCGGTTTCCGGTATCGCAGCCGGCGACCATCAACCTTCTTGAAGTTCGCTACTCGCAATTGGATAAAGTGACCTTCCACCTGATTGAGAACGGCCGAATCGCACGGCGGGTGGAGACCGGAGACCACGTTCCGTTTGAACAGCGCCCGATACTGCACCGCCATTTCCTGTTCCCCTTCGAGCAAAGCATAGCCAGCGAGTACCAGATTCTGCTGGAGGTGCGCACCGAGGGGGCCATGCAGATTCCGGTTCGTCTCTGGAACGCCCAGGCGTTCTTCGAGCATTCTTCCACCGAAGACCAGATGCACGCGCTTTACTACGGCATCCTGATCACGGTGATTTTCTTCAACCTGTTTATTTTTGCCGCGCTACGAGAGCCGGTATACCTGCTCTACGTGCTCTCGACACTCGGCTATCTATTACTTATCGGAAGCCTGAATGGCTCAACTTATCAGTTTCTCTGGCCTGACAGCCCTGCCCTACAGAATCAGATCATGTTGCTGGCTGTGCCTTTCTCTCTTTTCTTCACCCTGGTGTTCTCCCGCTCATTCCTGAAACTTGAACACACCGGGCCTGTTCTGAACCGGCTCGTACTGTTCATGATCTCACTGAATGCAGTGGTTGGTCTGATGACATTCTTTCTGGACTACAGCACGGGCAGCCGACTGACCGTGGCCCTGGCAATACCCAGCTGCCTTTTGCTCACTGTTCTGGGGCCCGTGCAATGGTGGAAGGGGAACCCGCAAGCCGGTTATTACACGGTGGCCTGGGCGGCACTGACACTGGGCAGCGCAATAACCGCGGCCAACAAGTACGGCCTGCTGCCAAACAATTTTGTGACCACCTACGGTATGCAGATTGGGTCGGCACTGGAGGCCATTCTGCTCACGCTGGCCCTCGCGGCGCGAATTTATCAGGAACGCCAGGACAAGGTTGACGCCCGGGAAGCCGAACTGAATGCTCTGGCAGCACGACGGTCAGCAGAGCTGAAACTGATGGATCATGCGCTGCATAATCCCCTTACCGGCCTCCCCAATCGGAGCAGCCTGGAAATGATGCTGAACGACCTGATGCTGCGCAGCCCCGAGCGACGCTATGGCGTCGCCGTCATCCACCTGAATAACCTGCAGTCGGTCACGAAGACGCTGGGGCATCGCAACAGCGACCGCATTCTGGCGCTGGCATCCAAGCACTACAATGCCGTGGCGAGGGAGCTCCCGGGCGCCTTGCCGATTGAGCAGAGTGATCAGCGCAATTTCTACCTGGCGTCACTGGACCCACAGACATTCGCCTTTGTTGTCGACGCCGATGCAACCGGCCACGTTCCCAGAGCCATTCTGAAGGCGCTGGAGGGCATACGCTACCCGATCGACTATCTGGGCATGCAGATACCTCTGGACCCCGCCCTGGGAGTGGCAATTTTTCCCGAGCACGGCACCGATGCCAATACCCTGATACGTCGGGCAGTGATCGCTGAAGGATCCGACTCTGCGCGGGAACGTGGCATAGCCTATTACAAATCCAAAAAGGACTCCTACAGCGCCGACCGATTGACCCTGGTGTCGGAGCTACGGCATGCGCTCAATACCAACGAGCTCGCTCTGTTCATGCAACCCAAGCAGAGCCTGAAAACGGGTCGAATCGTCGGAATTGAGGTTCTGATCCGGTGGCCCGGCCGGGCAACCCCCATCCGCGCCGATGAGATTGTCAGTCTGGCGGAACAGACCGGTCTAATTAAACCTCTGACCCGGTGGGTCATTGAGCAATCACTGGAATTGCGCTCACACTTACTGGAGCGCGGCTGGCCCCTGAACATATCCATCAATATTTCGCCCAACAACCTGCGGGAACCGGACTTTCCCATCTTTGTTCAGCGTCTGATGAACAGCTATCACAGCCATCAGGGCTCGATTATTTTCGAGGTAACGGAAACGTCCATGATGCAGGACCCGGGCAACTCCCTGCGAGCGCTGAACTCACTCAGCGCCACCGGCATTCCGGTTTCGATCGATGACTTTGGGTCCGGCTACTCTTCACTGTCCTACATCAAGCAGCTACCTGCGAGCGAGGTCAAAATCGATCGGTCACTGGTCACCGAGCTGACCACCGAGGCGGAAGACCGGGTGATTGTGCAGACCACCATTGATATGTGCCACAGCCTGGGCTATCAGGTGGTGGCCGAGGGTGTGGAGGATGAGGTAACCGCCAATCTGCTCAGGGACATGGGCTGCGACATGATCCAGGGTTACCTGCTGACACCGCCACTGCCCTTCGACGAAATGATGGATTGGCTGGATAAGAATCACCAGCAGCCGGACCAGCGTAAGCTGGGCTAGCCGGCTAGGACCTCTGACGAATCAGTGCTTCCTGGGTAGTGGATGCCACCAGCACACCGTCCTGATTGAAGAAATTACCCCGATTGAATCCCCGTCCGGCCGAAGCGCTGGGGCTATCCTTGTCGTACAACAGCCATTCGTCCATGCGGAAATCCCGGTGGAACCAGATCGAGTGATCAAGGCTGGCCACCTGCAGCCCCTTGCTCATGAATGTCAGGCCGTGCGGGTTCAGGGAAGTCCCGAGGAACTGGAAATCCGATGCGTAAGTGAGCAGGCAACGGTGAAGTACGGGATCGTCTGGCAGATGCCCCTGGGCCCGGAACCAGCTCTGCTTGTGGGGCGGCCGCTTCTCCGGCTTCAGGGGGTTGACCGGGTTCACCGGGCGGATCTCGATCGGGCGGTCCCGGGTCAGAATCGGGCGCATCTTCTCGGGTACCTGGGGTGCCAGCAGTTCGCCCCATTCCTGTTCCGAGCGAAGTGTTTCCGGGTCCGGCGCATCCGGCATGATCAGCTGATGCTCGAATCCTTCCTCGGCTACCTGGAACGACATGGAACCGGTCAGGATTTCCTTGCCGTCCTGGCGGGCAATCACCCGACGTACCGAGAAACTGCCACCATCACGGACCCGCTGGACCTCGTAGTCGATGGGCATGTCCTGATTACCGGGGCGCAAAAAGTAGGCATGAAGGGAGTGGCAAAGGCGACCTTCAACAGTTCGGCTGGCCGCCATCAGCGCCTGACCAAGAACCTGCCCGCCAAACACGTTTGGAAAGCCCAGATCCTCGCTGTCCCCCTGGAAATGGTCGTCACCGATGGGCGAGAGATCCAGCAACTCCACCAGTTTCTTGGTTACCTCAAGCATGCCTGCTCCTGTGATTTCGTTAGCACACGAAGGAGTTTTCTACCGCAAGCGGCGAAATTTCGCAATGAAAAGCCGTCGCCGGCCAAGAGAAAGCAGCCCCGTGGTATCGGGGCTGCGGATTGGAGTCCGGCTAATCAGCCGTGTATCGGAGGCACTTCCTTGGACAGGGCCTGTTTCTCCATGGCATAGCTGCCGGTCACCGCAAACCCCAGTACATCGCCCCCGGCGCTCTTGAATAGCGCCTTGACGCTGGTGCCATCCTGCTCAACTTCCCAGTTGCCCTTGGCTTCCGACGGTGGTGGACAGACGGCGGTCGGGCAGCAGGGGGTCTTGATCATCACCGGCATGGTGCCATAGCTCACTTCGGTGCGCTCACCGAGCAAGGTTTTTGCAAGCGCCCGGGAACAGGCCATCAGCGGCAGGACATAAAGCAGCACGTGGCCGTCGACTTCGGCGCAATCACCGAGTGCGTAGACATCCGGCGCGGAAGTCTCGAGCGCGCGATTCACTACGATGCCCCTGGCCGTCTCCAGCCCGGCAGCCCGGGCCAGATCGGTCCTCGGGCGCAGGCCCACAGCGGACAGTACCAGATCAGCGTCCAGAGTCTCGCCATTGGCCAGGGTCAGACTGACCCCGTCACCCCTGCGGTCGATCCGATCAACCACGGTTCCGAGGTGAAACCCGACCCCCAGGTTCTCGAGCTCCTGCTGGACAGCATGAGCGGCCGCCTCCGGCAGCAGCCCCGGCATCACCTCCTCGGAAGGAGCAATCACGTCAACCTCGTAACCGCCATTGCGCAG
>NZ_DDOI01000073.1:0-5312 GCF_002341575.1 Marinobacter sp. UBA2498
GGTACATCTTGACGGTCTTGGAGCCCGGCGCCAGGGAGGTTTTCACCCAGGGCTTGCGGGTCAGCCCTTTCTCCACCGCTTTCTGCGCCATCAGGCCGGCGGCCATCATCACGCTGGGGTTGGAGGTGTTGGTGCAGGAGGTAATCGCCGCGATCACCACGTCGCCGTGATCCAGATGGAAGGTCTCGCCGTCCATGGTCACTTCCACGCCGCTGCCCGGCTCGTGGTTGCCGATGGCGGTCTGGCCGCCTTCGCCCTCGAGCTTGCTGATCTCCTCGTCGTTGAGTTTCAGCTCCTGGCTGATCACGTCGATGATGGTGCGTTTCACCTCGGTCATCGGCACGCGGTCCTGGGGCCGCTTCGGGCCGGCCAGGCTGGGCACCACGTCGTCCAGGTCGAGCTCCAGCACGTCGCTGAATTCCGGGTCCGGATCGTCGCTGGAGCGCCACAGGCCCTGGGCCTTGCAGTAGGCTTCCACCAGCGCGATGTCGTCCTTGGGTCGGTTGGTCAGCTCCAGGTATTCGATGGTGCGCTCGTCGATCGGGAAGAAGCCGCAGGTGGCGCCGTATTCCGGGGCCATGTTGGCGATGGTGGCCCGGTCTGCCACCGGCATGTCCTTCAGGCCGTCGCCATAGAACTCCACGAACTTGCCCACCACGCCTTTCTTGCGCAGCATTTCGGTGACGGTGAGCACCAGATCTGTTGCGGTGATGCCCTCACGAAGCTTGCCGGTGACCTTGAAGCCCACCACTTCCGGAATCAGCATGGAGACGGGCTGGCCCAGCATGGCGGCTTCCGCTTCGATGCCGCCAACGCCCCAGCCAAGAATGCCCAGGCCGTTGATCATAGTGGTATGGGAGTCTGTGCCCACGAGGGTGTCCGGGTACGCGATGGTCTTGCCGTCCTGGTCCTTCTGCCAGACGGTCTTGCCGAGGTACTCCAGGTTCACCTGGTGGCAGATACCCGTGCCCGGCGGCACCACACGGAAGTTGTCGAAGGCCTGCTGGCCCCAACGCAGAAATTCGTAACGTTCCTGGTTGCGCTCCATCTCGATGGTAACGTTGTCCTTGAACGCAGAGGCGTCGCCAAAATTGTCCACCATCACAGAGTGGTCGATCACCAGGTCCACCGGCGACAGCGGGTTGATCATCGCCGGATCCTTACCGGCTGCCTTGACCGCCTCACGCATGGCAGCCAGGTCGACGACGCCGGGCACGCCGGTGAAATCCTGCATTAACACGCGGGCAGGCCGGAACTGGATTTCAGTGTCGGAACAGCGATCCTTCATCCACTGCACCATGGCATCAATGTGGCTTCTGTCCACGGTGGTGCCATCCTCATTGCGCAGAAGGTTTTCCATCAGCACTTTGAGCGAAAACGGCAGGCGATTCAGGTCGCCGAGGGTGTCCGCAGCCTTGGGCAGGCTGTAGTAATGAAAGGTTTTACCGCCAGCATCCAGGCTGGAAAGGGTATTCAGACTGTCTTTACTGAGACTTTCGTTCGACATGTGGTGCCTCCTTTTTCGTCGTTATCCGCGTAGTCCGGAAGGCTCTTTCGAAGCCCTTTCAGCAACGCATCGACCGGGAAAGCAATCCCATACCGGGCAATAGCCTGATGAAAGGACTCCACAGCATGAAGTCACCTTTAACTATTGCAGCAATTAACGAGAGTTCAACCGCGGGCCGGTGAATGTTCGGCATCAGCGCGGTGAATATCAGACCAACGTCGGAGAGCCGGACGACTCTCCGACATCAGTTCCTGGAAGGTTTAGATGCGATACAGCTTCACCAGTTCATTCAGTTTTTCGGTGACCGCCTCAAGGTCTGAAGCCATGGTTCTGACCCGCTCCGCCTCGGATACCACATCGTTGTTCCGGTTGGCGATGGAATGGATGTTCTCATTGATCTGAAGCGACGTGGCTGCCTGCTCTTCCGAGGCCGATGCGATCTGGTAATTCATTCGCGAAACCTCGCCGATGGCTGCTTCAACCTCACGGATTGCCTCGCCGGTTTCCCGCATTGCCCGGGTGGATTCGGAAGAGCGTGTACGCCCCATTTCCATGGATGCCTTGGTGGCTTCGGAGATTTCACTCAATTCGCCCACTGTCGTCCGAATCTGATCGGTAAACTCCTGGGTGCGAAGGGAAAGCGCCCTTACTTCATCCGCTACCACTGAAAATCCACGGCCATGGTCTCCGGCCCTCGCGGCTTCGATGGCGGCGTTCAGGGCCAGCAGATTGGTCTGCTCGGAGATCGCATTGATCGAGCCAACGACTGAGGAAATGGATTCGATTTTTTCGCCCAGCTCATCGACCCTTTTAGCACTGCTCTCCAGCGCCTCATCGGTTGCCTCAGTCAGTTTTGAGGCGTTAGCCATGGCTTCACCGCCCCGGTTGGCAGCGCCAGAAGCATTGCTGGCCGCATCGGACGCCAACTGCGCGTTACTGGCGACTTCCTGGATACTGGCGGACATTTCATTGGTAGCCGTGGCTGCCTGATCGGTCTGCACCTGCTGCTCGCTGGCAATCTGCGTGGTCGTGTCACTGACACTGGTCATGTCATCGGCGTTTGAGCGCAGCTGTTCTGACAGCTCACGGAGCTTGGCGATCAACTCGACAAACCGCTCGAGCATGTTATTGAACGACCCAGCCGTCACGCTCTTGTCTGCATCGTCGAGACGGGCCGTGAGGTCTTTATCGGAATCGAACCCGCGGATAATCTCGATAATCTGAATGGACTGCCTCTGCTCCGCGCCCATTCGGATTGCGAAGAAAACCAGAATCGCCGCCTCGAAAACCACGAACGCTGCGTGCAGAAACGCGATCGACCAGCTGCAGTCATAATTGAAGATCATCAACGCCATGTTGCCAAAGGATGCACCGCTCAGCTGCAGGCCCGTCAGCGCCAGGTGATGAACGGCAATGGTGCCTGCCGCGACCACCACGGGCAGCCAGTCCCGATAAATGATAACCAGAGCCAGGGCGGCAAAGATGTGGAAATGCATTTCAATGCGCCCCATCTGGGCCTGGATCATGATGGCCGAGAACAGCATCAGGCAGACCGCGAACAACGAGGACAGGGCCCGGGTTCCCCGCATGGTGAAATAACCGGCCGCCGCAATGCCGCCTACCAGTAAAGACGCGACCAGCGCAAAGGTTGTCGCCCCGTAGCCCATCGGGACCAACAGGCCAACCACCGGGATATGAGCCAGAAGAATAAACAACACCTGGCGATCGGTGCGTTCCCGGATTTCAACTTCGTAGGATTGACTTTTTACCGCTGTAGTCATATGGCACTCTCACTCTTATTTTCTTTCAGTAAGCGGCGAAGATCCTGTTCAACCAAGTCAAGATTCAGATCCGGTGAGGCGTAAACCAGTCTTCTCCGGAAGTCTGGTGTCACCACATGCAGCCTTGCACTGTGGGCAATCGAGTCATTCGGTGCACCACCCTGTTTAACGGCAAAATCGTTGTAAGCTGAAGCCAGTTTTTGAGCAGACTGGTGAGTTTCAGGCCTGTGGGACTTGAATGCCGCCCCAAGGCTTTCCGTCGTCTGTTGCAGTGTATCGGGCGTATCGTTTTCCGGGTCGAGGGTGACAAACAGGAACTCCACTGGCGCGTCCTTCAAGCGCTGACTCAAATCCAACAGGTTGACCAATTGGACCGGGCAAACGGTTCCGCACTGGCGATAACCAAAGAAAATAACGGCAAGCCCTTCCTGCGGAGGCTGGTAGCCGATCAGGTTCTCCCCCGGCTCATCAATCGCCATCCCGTAAAACCCGCTGTTGTTGAGCAGCGACGGCATCACCGGGAGCGCAAGTGCCAAAAGGAAAGCTGCGGCGAAAAGCAGAATACTTGTCGTTTTCCTGTTCACTTTTCCTGTCCGTCAAAGAACGCCGCAAGTTTGCAGAGAAATCTGAAACCGGGCTATCGGTGCATTACCTACTGACTAGACCCGGGAACTTGCATTTGCAATCTTTTACGGGCGCCAAAAGCGACAGATCAGTTTTTGTTGTAATGAGAAGTAAACTTTATCGACCGGATTACATCTGGCGCTCGCCATAAAGCTGGGCGTAGAGGCCCTCTCTGGCAATCAGTTCGTCGTGATGACCCTCTTCGATTATCCGACCGTCTTCGAAAACACAGGCGCGATCTGCCTGTTTAACGGCGCTGAGACGATGGGCAATGATCAGGGTGGTGCGCTGCTTGAGGAATGCCTCAAGGTCGCGATGAAGCTGGAACTCGGTTTCCGCATCCAGCGCTGAGGTGGCTTCATCCAGGATTACTACCGAGGGTTCGGAAAGAATCATCCGGGCAATGGCCAGCCGTTGACGCTGGCCGCCAGAGAGGCGCACGCCCTGGCGGCCGATTACCGTATCAAGCTGGTCCTGCATGGCCGCGACCGTGGCATCCAGCTGGGCAATTCGCAGGGCGTCCCAGAGTGCAGCATCGGGTTTATCCCGCCCAAGTGTCAGGTTCTGGCGAACGGTATCGTTGAACAGCGCTGGGTGCTGAAGCACTGTCGCCACATGCTCACGAAGGCACGGCAAGCCGATACGCTGAACCGGCACGCCATCAATCAGCACCTCACCCTGCTGGGGCGTGTACATGCCCAGGATAACCTGAATCAGGGTGGATTTACCGCCGCCACTGGCGCCCACCAACGCCACCTTTTCGCCGGGCGCCAACTCCAGATTGATGCCTCGAAGGACCTCCTCCTCGCCGTAGGCAAAGTGGATATTCCGGAGGGTAAGCCCCACGGTATGCCGGTCGCGGAACGGGTTCTCCAGCGCCGGATAGCGGGGCTCCTCCTTCAGATCCAGCAACCGGTTAATCCGCGCCAGGGCGGCATTGGCGGCGAACCAGGCATACTGCATGTTCAGCATTTCCTGAACCGGCGTCAGCATGAACCAGAGATAGCCGAAAATGGCGAACATCATGCCGATACTCAGGTCGCTGAACAGCACGGTCACCATGGCCGCCGCACGGAAAGCATCAACACCAAACTGGAACAGGGCAAAGCTGGCCCGGCTGGCGGCATCGCTGCGCCACTCAAACTGTATGGAGTGGTCCCGAACGTTGCGGGCGCGGTCAATTAGCTGGCGCAGGTAATGCTTTTCCCGGTTTGCGGCCCGCAACTGATGGATGGCATCCAGTGTTTCAGTGAGGTCTCCCTGGAACTCCTCGTAAGCACTGTTCTCCCGGCGCTTCAGTTCCTTGACCCGCTTGCCGATCAGGATCGTGGCGAAGATCACCAGGGGATTGAACAGCAGAATCAGAAGGGCCAGCTGCCAGTGCACCCAGAGCAGCACCA
>NZ_DDOI01000073.1:5400-6035 GCF_002341575.1 Marinobacter sp. UBA2498
GAGCAGCACCAGGGCGGTACCGAATACCGTGAGACTGGCCACCAGAAAACGGCTGATGGTGGTGCCCAGAAACTGGTCAACGGTATCCAGATCGGTAATAAAATGGCTGCTGATCCCTCCGGAGCCACGGGTTTCATACTCCGACATGGCCACCCGCTGCAAACGCCCCAACAAACGGGAACGGATTCGGAACACCACGTCCTTGGAGACCTTGGAAAACTCCCGGGACTGCAACACGTTGAACGACAGCGCGGCGACCCGAAGCAGAAATGCGGCCACCACCATCAGGCCGATATAAACCACCGAGGTTTCCCAGCTCCCCGGCAGTAGCGAATTCATGACCGGTAACACCGGGCCAGGCTCGTCCAGCAGCACTTCATCCACCAGAACCGGGAGCAGCAGGGGCACCGGCACACTCATAACGGTGGCCATGATCGCCAGCAGATTGGCGCGCACCAGTCTGGGCTTGTGTTTGAGCGCAAGGCTAAAGATACCCCGCCAGGTGTATTGCTGCCGGGTTTCACGGGTGTCGATACCGGTTACGCTGTTCTGGGGGTGTTCCAAGCAACCTCCGGAAAATGAAATGTGCCCGGTTGGATACGCCCGGGAATTCACAATAGTCTACCTGTTAACTG
>NZ_DDOI01000101.1:0-7532 GCF_002341575.1 Marinobacter sp. UBA2498
GGAGGCATACTCAGCTTGCCGGATGTGGTGCACCTTCGCTTGCGAATAGAACCCGATTCTGAACTGGTGATGGGCGAGATACCCAGGGACGCGAAAACCACCTCTCACAGCTTCAGCCTTGTCCACCAGGGCGATGAAATGTTCAAGCTGGGCGAACTGACGGTGACCGCAGACCTTGATCGCGTCTACGACGAACTGAAGCGCAAGGTGGGCGTCATTCTGCTGACCCAGTTCCTGAAGACGTTCTTTGTTTCGATACTGATTATCTGGATATTCCAGCATTTCGTTGCGCGCCATCTGACCACCATGGCGAACTACGCCCGCGACTTCTCACTGACGACAACGTCGAAGCCACTTACCCTGGAAAGGCCCAACACGCCGTCTAACCGGAATGATGAGCTCGGCCGTGTCACGGACGCCATCAACCAGATGCGTGAACGTCTCAACGCGGACATGGAACGCCAACAAAAGGATGCGGCGGAAATCCGCAAGTTTTCCAAGGCCATTGAGCAGAGCCCCTCCTCGGTTCTGATCTGCGACCGCCAATGGCGTATCGAGTTTGCCAACCAGAAATTCACCCAGTTAACCGGTTATGAGGCTGCCTCCATCATCGGCAAACACCCTGGCGCACTGGGTGACAACGACATAGAGAACCGTGATAGCCGACACTTGTGGCAGTCCATCCGCTTGCAGGTGCAACGAGTCGGAGTCTGGCAGGGTGAAGTGAACAGTGTGCGCCGGAACGGAGAACGCTTCTGGGAGCAACTGATTGTTACCCCGATCAAGGACGAGGCCGGCGGCACCACCGGGTACCTCATCCTCGGTGAGGACATCAGCATCCGGAAACGCTATGAACAGCAACTTCTGCGTCAGGCCAATTACGACATCCTTACAGGGCTGCCTAACCGGATGCTTGCCCTGGACCGGCTGAAGCTTGCACTGGCCCAGGCACGCAGGGAAAGCACGCTTGTGGGCGTCATGTTCCTGGATCTCGACAACTTCAAGCACATTAACGACACCCTTGGCCACGATGCCGGCGATAACCTGCTGATCGAGGCGGCCCGTCGAATTTCAAGTTGCCTTCGCGGTACCAGCACCGTTGCCCGCCTGGGTGGCGATGAGTTCCTCGTGATCCTGCCAGGCCTGACTGGCCCCGAGGCTTCCTCGCAGGTCGCAGAGCGTATCCTGAAGACCTTCTCGCCACCGTACATTCTGAATGGGCAGGAGGTGTTCGTAACGACGAGTATCGGCATCGCCATTTTCCCGACGGACTCCGACAACAGCGGTACGCTCCTGCAGCACGCTGATGCCGCCATGTACCAGGCCAAACACAAGGGCAAGAGCTCGTTTGCCCATTTCGCGCCGGAAATGACCGAAGTCTCCCATGAACGCCTGAAGATGGAGTCCAGCATGCGCAGGGCTCTGGAGCTGAAGGAGTTCGAGTTGTATTTCCAGCCAATTGTTAATACCGACTCGGGCACGCTTTGCTCGGTTGAGGCGTTGCTGCGGTGGAACAATCCGGCCATGGGCATGGTAATGCCGGATCGATTCATTCCCCTGGCCGAGGAAACCGGCCTGATTACACCGATCGGTGAGTGGGTTCTCCTGGAGGCCTGTCGAGCCGCCATGGGCTGGAAGGAAGCCACCGGGAAAGACATTGGCATTTCCGTCAACGTCTCGCCCCGTCAGTTCCGCGATCCCGGTTTTACCGAGGCTGTGATGCACGCCCTGGCAACCAGTGGCCTGGCGCCGGAACAGCTGGAACTCGAAATTACCGAACGGCTCATTCTGGACAACTCGATCGAAACCGCCGAAATCCTGCGCCAACTGGACAAAGCCGGCATCCGGTTGTCGGTAGACGATTTTGGTACGGGCTATTCAGCGCTCAGTTACCTCAAGAGCTATCCGTTTGATACCCTGAAAATTGACAAGTCGTTTGTTCAGGACGTCATGAAGGAGCCTGAGGACGCCTCACTGGTAAGAGCCATCATCAATATGGCTCATAGTTTGGGCCTGCGTGTTATCGCCGAGGGGGTTGAGGAAGAGGCTCAGACCCACTTCCTGAAGAAGGAAGGCTGCGACTTCTCCCAGGGGTATTTCTACAGTCGTCCGCTGCCGGCGGCGGACTTTGATGCCTGGCTGGCCAACAATCACCGCGTATAACTTGAAACCGTTGGACGCCCATTCCCATGGAAGACACCGTACTTGTCGTGAACTGCGGCAGCTCATCCCTGAAACTCGCACTGTTCAACAACCAACACAGGAAACTGCTGTCCGCTCTGGCCGAGCGCCTGGGCCAGAACGATGCATTTGCCCACATTGACGGCCAGGAAGGAACGATCCCTCTGGACGCTGGCGCCGGCCATGATCAGGCGCTAGATACACTGGTCACGGCTTTCCGGGACCTGGGACTGATGACAACGGCTCCCTCGGCCATAGGTCACAGGGTCGTTCATGGTGGTGAGACCTTCCATGAGGCCGTACTCATTGATGGCGATGTGCTCAAGGCCATTGAAAGCTGCGCAGGCCTTGCCCCTCTTCACAACCCGGTCAACCTGTCCGGGATTCGGGCAACCCTGGCACAGTTTCCCGATGTACCGCAGACGGCCGTTTTCGACACCGCGTTTCATCAGACCCTGCCCAGACGGGCCTTCCTCTATGCGCTTCCAGAGGCCTGGTACCGCGACTGGGGGATCCGGAGATACGGATTCCACGGTACCAGTCACGCCTTTATGGCATCAGAAGCCGCCCGTTTGCTGGACAAAACGCCGGCAACCACCTCGGTCATATCGGCCCATCTGGGCAACGGGTGCAGCATTACCGCCATCCGTGACGGAATCAGTGTGGATACCAGCATGGGCCTGACGCCACTTGAGGGTCTGGTAATGGGCACCCGTAGCGGGGATGTCGACCCCGGCCTTTTCGACTTTCTCCGCAGCAAGGGCATCGCCGCGGATGAGGTTCATCGGGTTCTGAATCAGGAGAGTGGCCTCCTTGGACTGTCCGGCCAGACGAACGACATGCGCTCACTCTGTGAACTCGCGGACCATGGCCATGAACCATCACAAACCGCTATTGATGTGTTCTGCTTCCGCCTGGCCCGCTACGTTGGCGCGATGATGGCGTCCCTGAGCCAGCTGGACGCTCTGGTTTTCACCGGCGGCATCGGGGAAAACAGCCCGCGGATCAGGGAAGAGACCATTCGCCATCTCAAACTGACGGGATTCGAGCTCAGCCGGGACCTCAACATCCATCATGGCCAATTCAGCGACGGACATATTGAAAGCCCCGACTCGCGATTTCCGGTTTTGGTGATTCCCACCAACGAAGAGCTGGTCATTGCCCGGGAAGCAGCTCGGCTTGCAGGCTCTGACATTCAGGCCTGACCCAAACGCATCATCAGGAATACCACTATGGCAAAGAGTCTCTTTTTTGCACCGACTTCCATGGACTCAGGCCTGACCTCCGTTTGCCTGGGTCTGTTGCGCGCCCTTGAACGGGTAGGCGTCAGCGTTGGCTTCTACAAACCCTTCTGCCAGGCGGTTCACCGCGCAGAATCCATGCACAACGCTGGCCAGGACTCGTCGGTGGCGTTTGTGAGGGCCAGCAGCCACCTGAACCCGCCAGACCCGATTGCCCTCAAGGAAGCGCAACAACTGCTCAACAGAGGCAAAGCCGACTACCTCCTCGAAACAGTCGTGGGTGAATACCAGAAGGTTGCCCGGGATGTGGATGTCGTGATCATCGAAGGCCTCGTCCCAGACCGCAGCGAAGCCTACATCGCCAGGCTGAACGTGGAAGTTGCCCGCAACCTGGGTTCCGAGGTAATCCTGGTGAGCACGCCCAAAGACCTGGACGCCAGGCAACTGGATGAAGAACTGGACTTCTCGTCGCGCCTGTTTGCCAATCCCAGTGATCCGGACGTTATTGGCGTCATCCTGAACAAGGTTGGGGAGCCCGAGCAATCGGGCCTTGAGCCTCGCTCCAACAACAACCACCCTGCCCCCGTCACTGTCGACTACCAGACCGAGTGCACGGTATTCAGCGAGGGCCGCTTTCACCTCTTAGCCGAGATTCCATGGCAGGCGGATTTGCTGGCCCCCAGGGTATCCGACATTGCCAGGGAACTCGGGTTACCGGTCCTCAATGAGGGGCAGATGCACGCCAGGCGGGTCCAGAAGGTATCGGTTTGCGCCCGTAGCATTCGGAACATGACGGAAACCCTCAGGCCTGGCACTCTTCTGGTCACGCCCGGAGATCGCGAAGACATCGTGGTGGCCACAGCTGTTGCCGCTCTCAACGGGGTTCCCCTCGCCGGCCTGATGCTGACCGGTGGCCTGATACCCGACCAGCGAGTGATCACCCTGTGCCACAGGGCCCTGGAAACAGGCCTTCCAGTTCTGGGGTCAGACGCCAATACCTATGAAACTGCTCATATGCTGGCCAACCTGTCGGCGGCCATCCCGATTGATGACCCCAACCGGATTGAAAAGGCGATGGAAGCGGTTGCAACCCGTATCGACACCAACTGGTTGCAACAGCATCTCAAGGTTGCCCGGCAGGACAGGCTTTCCCCTCCTGCCTTCCGATACCAGCTGTCCGAGCGGGCCCGGGCCGCGAATAAGCGCATCATATTGCCGGAGGGCAGCGAGCCAAGAACCGTACAGGCCGCCATCATCTGCCATCAACGCAGGTTGGCAAGGTGTGCCTTGATCGGGAATGCGGCAGAGATAAAACGGGTAGCGGATTCCCAGGATCTGGAACTGCCCGGGGATATCGAGATCATTGATCCAGGGGAGGTGCGACAACGCTACGTCGCTCCGATGGTAGAACTTCGCAAGCATAAAGGACTGACATCAGACATGGCGGAAGCCATGCTCGAAGACAACGCGGTTCTCGGTACCATGATGGTGGCTCTGGATGAAGCTGATGGACTGGTATCCGGTGCCATTCACACGACGGCGAATACGGTGCGCCCTGCCCTGCAACTGATCAAGACCCATGAGCATGCAAAGGTAGTCTCTTCCGTGTTCTTCATGTTGTTGCCGCAACAGGTGGTGGTCTACGGGGACTGCGCCATCAATCCAGACCCCAATGCCGAGGAACTGGCCGACATCGCCATCCAGAGTGCGGAGTCTGCGGAAGCCTTTGGTATTGAGCCGCTGGTCGCCATGATCAGTTACAGCACCGGAGAGTCGGGCAGCGGTCAGGATGTCGAGAAAGTCAGGGAGGCGACTAGGATCGCTCGCGAGCGCAGGCCGGATCTGCTGATAGACGGACCACTCCAATACGATGCAGCGGCCATCGAAAGCGTCGCAAGAAGCAAGGCGCCGGACAGCAAAGTTGCAGGCAAGGCAACGGTCTTCGTATTCCCGGATCTGAACACCGGCAATACCACTTACAAGGCGGTTCAGCGAAGTGCCAGTGTGGTCAGTGTCGGGCCAATGCTTCAGGGCTTGCGGAAGCCGGTGAACGACCTTTCACGTGGGGCTCTGGTGGAGGATATCGTGTTTACGGTTGCGTTAACCGCTGTGCAGGCCAAGCAGGTGGAAAGTGCGGGGCCGGACCAGGAATAAGTCCTGAGCCCGGCCACTCACTCAGCGCTTGAGGCTCTTCTGACGCTGTTTTTTCGGACGACGGCCTTTCTTCTCGTCGTTGTCCTTCTTGACCTTCTGACGCGGAGTTAGCCGATCCACTTTGCTGGCAAACGGATTTTCACCCGATTTGAACTCGAAGCGGATTGGTGAACCCGTTACCTTCAGAACCTTACGGAAGGTATTCTCAAGATATCGTTTGTATGCGCCCGGCAGGGAATCCACTTGGTTACCGTGAACCACAATCACAGGGGGGTTGGAACCGCCCTGGTGCGCGTAACGCAGCTTGATCCTGCGACCGTGCACCATGGGTGGCTGATGCTGGGCAATAGCATCCTGCAGAATCGCAGTCAGGCGGTTGGTTGGCCATTTCGCCATCGCGGACTCATAGCAGGCTTGCACCGACTCATACATCACGCCGACGCCGGAGCCGTGAAGCGCCGAGATATAGTGCTTATCAGCGTAATCCAGAAAGTCCAGGCGACGCTGAACCTGTTCTTTCACCCGGGCGCGGTCTTCCGGGTCCATGCCGTCCCACTTGTTGACGGCGATCACCAGTGAACGGCCGGCATCAAGGACAAACCCGATCAGGTGAAGGTCCTGATCCACGAGGCCTTCCCGGGCATCAATGACCAGAATAACCACGTGAGCGTCGTCAATGGCCTGCAGCGTCTTGATAATGGAGAACTTCTCCACCACTTCACTGACATTCTTGCGGCGACGGACACCGGCGGTATCAATCAGCGTGTACTGACTGCCCTGACGCTCGTACGGGATATAAACGCTATCCCGGGTAGTACCCGGCATATCGTAAACCACCACACGCTCTTCACCGAGCATGCGGTTGACCAGGGTGGACTTGCCCACGTTCGGCCGGCCGACCACTCCGATGCGGATGCCGGGGTAACGATCAGCCCGGTCCTCTTCCTCCCGCTCCTCCTCTGAGGGCAGCAGGATTTCGAGCATCGAGCGGATACCCCGGTTGTGGGAGGCTGCAATCAGGAAGGTGGATTCAAAGCCCAGGCTGTAGAAATCCGATGCCGCGATGTCCGGATCCTGACCATCGGTCTTGTTCACAACCAGACGGGCCTGCTTGCCGGACCGACGAAGACTGTCTGCAATGAGTTCATCGCCCGCAGTCAGGCCGGCACGACCGTCCACCAGGAACAATACGATGTCAGCCTCTTCTACCGCCTGCATGGACTGGCGGGCCATTTCAAGATCAAGGCCCTGCTCGTCACCGGTAAGACCACCGGTGTCTATGACGATGAAGCGCTGCCCCTCATAGCTGCCCTCACCGTATTTGCGGTCACGGGTAAGCCCCGGAAAGTCCGCAACCAGGGCATCCCTGGAACGGGTCATCTGATTAAATAATGTCGATTTGCCGACGTTAGGGCGTCCGACAAGGGCAATAACTGGGGTCATAATGGGGGATCAATCCTGCGGCTTAACCTGGAATACGGCCATCTTTCCGCTGTTGCCAAAAACCAGCAGGTTACCATTGGCAAGGCGCTGTGCCGGTACGCGGATACCCTCATCGTCGAACTCCAGCTGGCCAACCAGCTTGCCATCCTCACGGTCAATGACATGCAGGTAGCCTTCGAAATCGCCCACCACCAGATAGTCTTCATAAACCATTGGCTGGGTCAGCTGGCGCCAGGCAAGACGATCCTGGGTCCAGACTTCCCGACGATCCGAGCCTCTCAGGGCAACAATGTCGCCATTGGCCGAGGCCAGATAGATCTGACCGCCACCAATCATTGGCGAGTAGAGGCTGGACGCCTTCCGGCTCCAGATCTCCTGGCCCGTGCGAATATCAACGAGGGCAAGCTTACCCTGGTAGCCAACCACCATAACGGCGGTCTCAATAACCAGGGGTTGCCCAGTCACGTCAACCAGCCTTTCCAGCTCGGTACGCCCCTGAGGCTGGCCCACTTC
>NZ_DDOI01000101.1:7636-10662 GCF_002341575.1 Marinobacter sp. UBA2498
CTGGCAAAGGATGCAATCACCACATCACCACCGACCAGAGGTGCAGCGGCGGCCCGCATCGAAAGGACCGGAACGGTTCCGTCATACTGCCATAGCTTCTCGCCATCAGCGGCGCTGAAGCCGAGAACCTTGCCATCAGTGGTCTGGGCAACAACGAGCGAGCCATTGGACTGGGGCGCTGACAGTACTTCCGTCGGCAGAGGCTGACGCCAGACCTCGGAGCCGTCCTCACGGGAAAGGGCTACCAGATCCGCGTTCTCGGTGGTCAGGTAAAGATACTGCCCATCACCGCCGAGACCAGAGAAGATGCGCTCCTCAAATTCTGATTCCCAGACAACCTTGCCGGAATCCGAGGCCACTGCGTAAAGCTCACCATCTGCCGATGCGGCGTAGATCAGATCACCGGTATTCAGGGGTGCCAGGTAGAGAAAATCACCATCATGACCGTCGCCCACGGACATGCTCCAGACTCTCTTGAATTCGGCGGTCGCCTCAATCTCGGGAACCGGAACAGGTTGTTCGAAAGTATCCGTGGTGCTACACCCGGAAAGTGCCGCCAGCATTGCCAGCGCCATCAGCAGTCCGCGTTTTGAGATCCTGTCGCGGATAACCGGCATCAGGCATCCTCCCCGACACCGAGGTCTGCCAGTTTCAGCTCCAGAATACCGCTGCGACCTTGCTGGCTCTGTTCACGGGCGGCAAGGTAGGCCTCACGTGCGCCCTCCCGGTCACCCTGCGCCAGCAGGATATCGCCACGGAGTTCGGAGTACATGGCATCAAACGCATCGGCATCACCGGCGCCCTCGATGGTGGCCAGAGCAGCTTCGTACTGGCCTGCGGAGAATTGGGCACGAGCCAGACGATTACGGACCACAAGCGCCAGTGCCTCATGCTCTCCGGTTTTTTCCAATGCCCACTTCAGGGAATCAATGGCGGCTTCTGCGTTACCCTCCTGCATCAACTGCTGACGGGCGAGGATCAGGTTACCGTAAACCGCATAGGCGCTATCCGTGTAGTCCTCCCGCAGGGTCTGCGCTACGAAAGCGACGGTCTCGCCACTGGTTTCATCAGCCTGATCACTGAAGGCATTGAGGAGATTGGCAAACTGGTTGGCTGCCTCGGTGCGCTGCTGCGCCTGATGGTTCTGCCAGGCCTGCCAGCCAAAAACAATGGCCAGGGCTGCACCAATGCCGATCAGCAGAGAACTGCCGTTTTTCTTCCACCAGTCCTTGATCGCCTGGACCTGTTCTTCTTCGGTGCGCAACTCTGCCATGGGGACTCCTATCGTTGAATTTTTGCTTTTATATCAATCATTTTGGTCAGATTCAGCTGGCCAGCGACGTTGCCAGAATGTCGGCAAGTTCGTCCTGGGCAACTTCGGTCTGGGGCTCATCAGCTCGTAAGGGCTTCACCCCTGCGGTACCCTTGGCCACTTCGTTCTCACCCAGAATCACCGCATACCTGGCGCCACTCCGGTCAGCCTTTTTCATCTGGCTCTTGAAGCTACCGCCGCCACAATGGGAAACGATCACCCGGTCCGGCAATGCTGCGCGTAATTTTTCGGCCAGCACCAAAGCTGGCGCCAGCGACGCGTCACCCATCGCTGTCACATAAATATCGGCGTTACTGTTCACGTAATCCGGAACCAGCTCAAGCGTCTCCAGCAGCAGGATAAGGCGCTCCAGGCCCATTGCAAACCCAACCGCGAACGTCGGCTTGCCGCCAAGCTGTTCCACCAGGCCGTCATACCGGCCGCCGGCGCACACAGTGCCCTGGGCGCCGAGACTGTCGGTTATCCATTCAAAAACGGTTTTGCCGTAATAATCCAGTCCGCGGACCAGGGCCGGATTCACGGAATATTTCACGCCAGCGGCATCCAGCAGTGTTTTCAGTCGGTCGAAATGCTCACGTGACTCGTCATCGAGATAATCGTCGAGGCTGGGAGCATCTTCCAGGATCTTGCGAGTGGAGGGATCCTTGCTGTCCAGAATGCGCAGGGGGTTCGACTCCAGGCGGCGCTGACTGTCCGCATCCAGGTCTGACTTGAACTGGCTCAGATATTCCACAAGGGCTGTACGGTAAACCCGGCGGGATTCGGAGGTTCCAATGGAATTGATTTCCAGACGGGTATGCTCAGCGAGCCCCAGCTCTTTCCAGAGTCTTGCGGTCAGTATCAGCAACTCGGCATCAATGTCCGGACCGCTCATACCAAAGCATTCCACACCGATCTGGTGGAACTGGCGGTACCGACCTTTTTGCGGCCGCTCGTGGCGGAACATGGGCCCGGTGTACCAGAGCCGTCGGGTCTGGTTGAACAGCAGGCCATGTTCCTCGGCCGCCCGAACGCAGCCCGCCGTTCCCTCAGGGCGCAGCGTCAGGCTGTCCCCGTTGCGGTCCTCAAAGGTATACATTTCCTTTTCGACAATGTCGGTGACTTCACCAATCGAACGCTTGAACAGCTCCGTCTGCTCCACAATCGGCATGCGGATTTCCTGGTAGCCGTACTGGGCCAGTACCTTGCGAACCGTGGACTCCACAAACTGCCACAGGGGCGTCTGCTCCGGCAGGATATCGTTCATCCCGCGAATTGCCTGAATCTTTGCCAATGTTAACCCTTAACTCTGTCTGGATGGTTATGCCCGGGAATGGAAACGATCAGTTGTCCGAACGAGCAATGATCGATTCTTCCTGTTCCTTGCGACGTGCCACTTCCTCGCGAATCAGGCGTTCCAGATCGTCAGTCAGTGTGGCGTTGTCCAGCTTCTGATTCGGCTTGCCCGCCTTATAAAAAAGGTTCTTGGGGCTGCCGCCGGTAAGTCCGAGATCCGCCACTTTGGCCTCACCCGGGCCGTTTACGATGCACCCGATGATCGCCACATCGAGAGAATCGTTTACATCCTCCAGACGGGCTTCCAGATCATTCATGGTCTGGATGACATCGAAATTCTGCCGGGAACAGCTGGGACAGGCGATGAAGTTTATACCGCGACTGCGCAGGCGCAGGCTCTTCAGTATATCGAAGCCCA
>NZ_DDOI01000101.1:10785-11104 GCF_002341575.1 Marinobacter sp. UBA2498
CCACCGGCCTCGGTGATGCCAAGGTGCAGGGGCTGCTCAATCTGCTGGGCAATCTTACGGTAGGCATCGACCGTCATAAACACTTCCGACGCTTTCAGGCTCACCTTGAAATCCTGGAAGTCATGACGATCCAGGATATCGATGTGGCGCATGGCAGACTCCACCAACGCGTCTGCCGTGGGTTCGCCATATTTGCGCTGGAGAGACTTCTCCAGCGAACCGGCGTTCACACCAATGCGAATGGGAATGTTGCCGTCCCGGGCCGCACTGATTACGGCACTGACGCGGTCATCACGGCCGATATTGCCCGGATTGATCC
>NZ_DDOI01000101.1:11155-16363 GCF_002341575.1 Marinobacter sp. UBA2498
CGATATTGCCCGGATTGATCCGGAGACAGTCAACACCCAGTTCTGCTACCCGAAGAGCGATTTTGTAATCGAAGTGGATGTCGGCAACCAACGGCAGGGAAACCTGCTCCCGAATCTTCCCGAACGCCTCAGCGGCGTCCATGGACGGAACGGAAACACGCACTATGTCCGCACCTGCCTCCTGCAATGCCTTGATCTGGCCAACGGTGGCCTCTACGTCACAGGTTTCGGTGTTGGTCATGCTCTGCACCGCAATCGGCGCGTCACCACCCACAGGAACATTGCCCACCATGATCTGGCGGGATTTGCGTCTGATAATCGGGGAATCCTGTTTCATGTCTTACTGACCGATATGGAAAATTTGATCAAATTTCAGATTGTCAGGGTGAATTCTGACCGGTTGTTAACAACCCGTTAGCCACCGATATCCACTGGCTCGCCCTGAAAACGGATGGATTCAACCGCATCGACTGCGCCAATCACAACCCTCAAGGGCGTCGGCCCCTCGATATCAATCAGATCCCCGTTACGCTGGAGCGAATTCACCAGGCGGTTACCGGCTGCGTCACTGATCTGCACCCAACAATCGTCACTGAAGCGAATCTGGAGTCGACCGTTGTCCGAAGCGTCCGACAGCCCATTCGGGTCTTCCAGAACCGGCTCGGGGGTCTGGACGACCGCAGGAATCTGATCGGTAACAGGCTCAGTTGCATCAGACGCGCCATCGTCCGTAGGCAGTGTGCTTTCAGGCACCTGATTTTCAACAACCTCAGTTTCAGGTGCTTGAGCCTCAGTTTCTGTTTCAGGCTGCTGCACGGTAGGCGCCTCCGCCTCCATACCTGCCGATTCCGACTCTTCAGCACTGGCAACAAGCACAGGCTCGGAGCGCTCTGGCTCGGCCAACGCAGCCGATTCCTCGGCTTCAGCAGGAGCAGGCTCTTCCGGCACTGATTCCGGTTCTGTCACCGGCTCGGAAGGTGCCGGGCCCTGTGCAGGAGCCAGAAAGGTGAAAGCAAGGTATCCGGCAATGCCCAGCACCACCAGGAAAAACAGAGCCTTGGCAAACTGACGTTTACGACGTCTGCGACGTTCGATGTCAACCAGCGGATTGGCTTCCTGCTCCTGTCCCCGCTGTTGCCGGATGGGTTCCAGTTCCTGGTCGAGGTCGGCAATCACTGCGTCTGCGTCCAGCCCAACCTGTTTTGCATAAGCCCTGACATACCCTTTCAGAAAGAGTTCACTGTCAATCTGGCTGTAATCTCCCGACTCGATCGCCTGGATTACCGAAGGACGCAAATGCTGCGCTGCTGCGACATCACCGGTACTCAGACCGGTTTTCTCCCGTGCCTTTTGAAGCTGCCGCCCTACGGGCTCCTTCATAGCTGGCTGTGAGTTTTCTTCAGTTGCCATTAGAAATCAGCACCTTATATTGTTGGTATTCGACTGACTCCGGAAATTTGTTTCTGAGTTGAAGCGCAAGGCTCGCCTCCTGGTTTTCATCACTGTAGAAGCGGGCAATGCGGATTCCGGTAAGAAGACTCTCCGGTGAGTGGACCAGACGCTGATTTCGCTGCATCAATGAAATCAGTCGCGAGTAATAGCGTGCCGCGTCGTCGTAGTCGCCAGTCTCTACGGACACCCGGGAGAGCGCCAGCAGGGAACGTGCATCGCCTCGTGTCAGCTCCACTGCGCGGCGATAGGATGTGGCCGCAGCTTCCAGTTCTCCGAGGCGCTCCTGGGTCATGCCCAGGTTAAAGAAAACCGAGCCGCGATCCTGATAACCGGTATCCCGGGACGCAGCACGGAATTGATCCCGCGCGTCTTCCATCCGGTTCTGGCCGAACAGGAAAGCTCCGTAATAAACCCGCGCCCGTGTGTACCCTGGATCCTCGGAAATAGCCTGTTTGAAATTACGCTCAGCCAGTTCTGGCTCACCCTCGGCGTTATAGACGAGCCCCATCGCAGCCCTGGCGCCGGGGTCATCTGAATCCAGTTTCAATGCCCTGTCGAGGTGATGGCGTGCACGTTCAAGATTGCCCTGCCCAATATAGGCCGTGGCAAGTTTCACATAGTTATCGAGCGCTTCCTGCTGATCTGCTTCCCGTGAAAACCGACTGTCGGTAGTGGTAACGCAACCTGTAACCAGCAGGGTCAGCAGCAGGGTGGCCAACACGAATGAACGTCGGTTTGCTGGTGGTGTTATCACGGGTGTCCCCTTCCTCGATTGGGCTGCAAGACGTATCTGGTTCAGGGATTCACCTGCTGAACCTGAATATACCGCTGACTCCGCCGGGTTCTGTCCTCGACCCGCCCGACCAGTTGCCCACAGGCGGCGTCAATGTCATCGCCCCGCGTGGTTCTGATGGTAGTGATGTAGCCAGCCTCGTTAAGAACGTTCTGGAACCGCCGCGTGGCATTCATACTCGGTCTCCGGAAATCGCTCTCCGGAAACGGATTGAAGGGAATCAGGTTGATCTTGCACGGAAGATCCCGCAACAGCACCGCCAGTTCCCGGGCGTGCTCGGGCTGATCGTTCATCCCCTCGATAACGGTGTACTCGATTGTAGCCTTACGCTTGTCTGGCAAACGGGCGAAATACCGCTTGGTGGCCGCAAGCAGCTCTGAGATCGGGTACTTTTTATTCAACGGAACCAGTTTGTTACGCAGTTCATCATTCGGGGCATGCAGGGAAATGGCCAGTGAAACATCGGTAACTTCCGACAGGCGATCCAGCGCGGGCACCACGCCAGAGGTACTGAGGGTCACCCGGCGCTTGGAGATCCCGTACGCCAGATCCTCCATCATGAGGTTCATGGCGTCCACGACATTATCAAAATTGAGCAGGGGCTCGCCCATGCCCATCATGACCACGTTGGTAATCGGCCGATCGGGGCCCGGCTCAAAAGGCATGAAGGCCTTGCGCGCAACCCACACCTGACCAATGACTTCCGCCGCAGTCAGATTACGGTTAAAGCCCCGCTTGCCGGTGGAGCAGAAGGTGCAGTCCAGGCTGCAACCAATCTGTGAGGAAACGCAGAGTGTGCCGCGTTCGCCATCGGGAATCAGTACCGTCTCCACGCTGTTGCCGTTGTCCATGCGCATCACCCATTTGCGGGTGCCGTCTTTGGAGGTTTCGTCGTACACCACCTCAGGACCACGAATCTCGGCAACCTGCTTCAGCTTTTCCCGAAGCGCCTTGCTCATATTGGTCATTTGATCGAAGTCATCGGCGCCACGCTGATGGATCCACTGCAAAACCTGAGTGGCACGAAAACGCTTCTCTCCCAGGGACTCGAAGAAGGCCTCGAGCTTTGCTTTTGGCATTCCCAGGAGATTGGTTTTTTCAGCGGCCGCTGTCATTTCATAACCTCGATCAGATAATCAATTCGGAGGCGACCGGATGATCGCCCCCGATCAACGCAATCAACCCCTCGGGCAGATCTCGTTGTCATTGAAGAAGTAAGCGATTTCGCGCTCGGCAGAAGCCGCGGAATCAGAGCCGTGAACGGCGTTTGCGTCGATGGACGATGCGAAATCAGCGCGGATAGTGCCCGCCTCGGCTTCTTTCGGGTTGGTCGCGCCCATCAGGTCACGGTTTTTAAGGATCGCGCCTTCACCTTCCAGAACCTGCACAACCACCGGACCGGAGGTCATGAATGCAACCAGGTCGTTAAAGAACGGACGCTCTTTGTGCTCTGCGTAAAAGCCTTCTGCCTGCTCCTGGGTGAGGTGCATCATCTTGGCAGCAACGATGTTCAGCCCAGCTTTCTCGAAGCGGCTGTAAATTTCGCCGATCACGTTCTTTGCTACCGCGTCGGGCTTGATAATCGAGAGCGTGCGCTCAGTTGCCATGGTATTTCTCCAGTTTGTGGATGGTTAAAATTCTGGCCTGCGATTATACGCAGTCCGGGGCAAACTTCCTACCGCACTGCGCGGAGGCGACTAACAACATCAACTATTTGCGCGCTGGCAAACGCCACTTCCTCGTTCGTGGTGTAGCGGCCGATGGAAAAGCGCAGCGCACGATGGGCCTGCTGTTCACTCAACCCGATGCCACGAAGCACATATGAGGGCTCTACCGTGGCTGAAGCGCAGGCCGAACCGGAGGATACCGCCAGATCCCGAAGGCCGAGCATGAGGGACTCCGCATCGACGCCTTCAAAGGAAAGATTCATTATGCCCGGGACGCGCCGGGATTCACTGCCGTTGAGAGTGACACCCTCGAGAGGCCGGAGCCCCGAAAGAAACGCCTCCCGCAGGGCTTCCAGCTTCTCCACTTCCTGTTCAAGCGCGGACTGGGCGATCTCGAACGCCTTTCCCATTCCGACAATCTGATGGGTGGGGAGCGTTCCGGAGCGCATTCCTCGCTCATGGCCACCACCATGAATCTGCGCCTCAATACGAACATCTGGCGACCGCCTGACGTACAGGGCGCCGACGCCCTTCGGGCCATAAACCTTGTGGCCGGAAAGCGCCAGCAGATCCACCGGCATGGAGCCAACATCAATTGCCATCTTGCCGGCGGCCTGGGCGGCGTCTACGTGAAAAAGAATGCCTCTCTGGCGCAATTCGGCACCAATGGCGGCAATATCATTGATTGTTCCAAGCTCGTTGTTCACCAACATCAGGCTGACGAGCACGGTATTTTCCTTGAGCGCGTCCAACACCTGATCAAAACCGATGGTTCCGTCGGCTGCCGGCTCCAGCCAGGTGACTTCAGTACCCTGATGCTCCAGCCACTTGCAGGTATCAACAACCGCTTTGTGCTCGATCCTGGAGGTAACGATATGAGCGCCCTGCCGGCCGGCAACCGCCCCTTTGATGGCGAGGTTGTCTGATTCCGTTGCCCCCGAGGTCCAGACAATCTCCCGCGGATCAGCGTGAACGAGACTGGCGACCTTCTTGCGTGCAGCTTCCACTGCGGCTTCTGCCTGCCAACCATAGGCGTGGGTGCGGGATGCCGGATTACCGAATACACCATCCAGCGTGAGGTATTTCATCATTTCATCAGCAACGGCTGGATCAACGGGCGTGGTGGCCGCGTAGTCCATATAAACGGGCTTTTTCATGGATTCCGGAAACTTGTTGGTGTCAGGCCGGCGCCTGATCGGACAGGCGTTCGGTATTGATGGTTTCAGAGCCACTGTCGGACTGGCGGCGATTTTGCCGGTCCGCAACCTGGCGAATTTCATGCTTCCTCATCAGATC
>NZ_DDOI01000101.1:16532-16997 GCF_002341575.1 Marinobacter sp. UBA2498
AGGTGGTGGGTCAGGCATTTCTCGCCATTCTGGCAATCGCCTTTATTGCCACACCGGGTAGTGTCCAGCGATTCGCTGACGGCATCGACAACTTCGGCGATGTACAGATCTGCCGCCGGACGACTGAGCCTGTAACCACCACCGGGGCCACGAATGCTGACAACCAGTTTCTGGCGGCGGAGACGGGAGAAAAGCTGTTCCAGGTAGGACAGTGAGATTTCCTGACGAGCCGAAATATCGGCGAGACTCACCGGCCCCTGGTCTCCATGCAGAGCCAGATCAAGCATTGCCGTAACGGCATAGCGGCCTTTGGTGGTCAACTTCATAGTGTCAGCCCCATGACGGGATTGAATCTCAAAAATGCAGAACAGAGTATGAATTGACCAACCATTTCAGTCAAGTATTCAGCGACCCACCTCATCGTCGTCTCGCACGCAATCGAAATCCTCCTCGTGGAGCGGTGGC